>JANXZC010000037.1 GCA_025355725.1 Syntrophus sp. (in: bacteria) | reverse complement strand
TCTTGGCTATCTATTGCCATGATGAATATCAGGAACATGTTTCCGTCAAGCGGCTAAGGGAAATCTGTATCAAAATCCGTAACGAAAGGAGCCTCGCTGATATTGTCAACGATACCAGCGTATGGTTATATCAGCCGCCTGATTCACAAAACTCATATGCAATTACTTAACCGGACATTACTGACAAATATTCAGAGATAAATCAAGCATTATCATAAGATAAATTTACATTGACATCCGTCATTGATCTATAATATCAAATTAAACGAATTACGTTATTACCAAGAAAGGAATTATCAACTATCGATGTCTTCTCTATCGACGCTTCCGGAATTTCAGCAGTATCTTCTTTCCAGAAAGCTAGTTCCGGAAAAGAACGCCCCTTATTTCGCCTACTGGGTCAAAAGGTATTTAGCCTTTTCGATCCCGTTGGCAAAGCTTGATAAAACAGACATCCTCCAGAAGTTTATTGAAGATCTGCAATCCCGTCAGCCGCTAGCCGACTGGCAGCTTCAGCAGGCCAGAGAAGCCGTACAGCTCTACACAAACCATTTTCTTGGCGGTAAAACTTCCGACGTGAAGGCAGTAAGCGGCGGGGCATCATCGAATGCATTTGACCCGGACGCTGTCATGGCAAACATGCGGGAGGCCATTCGCATCAAGCACTATTCTTACAGCACGGAACGAACATACCTGGACTGGGTTAAGCGTTTTTTCGAGTACACGGCTAAGGTTAAGGAAGTGGCAATCAGGGAGGCGCCCGGTGTTGATGAAATCAGGGATTTTCTGTCCCATCTGGCAGTGAGTCGGAATGTCTCTTCCTCAACCCAGAACCAGGCTTTCAATGCTCTCCTCTTTTTGTTCAAAAGCGTTTTGAGAATAGAAATAGGTGATTTGAGCAACACTGTCCGGGCGAAACGGGGACCGAAGCTGCCCGTGGTATTGACAGTTGAAGAAGTCAGCCGGATGCTTTCCCTTATGGAAGGAACGTCGCTGCTGATGGCCCAGCTTCTTTATGGATCGGGACTGCGCCTCATGGAGTTGTTTCGTCTGCGGGTCAAGGACATTGATTTTGGCGCAGGCCTGCTCCTGATCCTGGCTGCCAAAGGCGACAAGGACCGCACAACGATTTTGCCCGTCGGTATCCGGGAATCCATCCGGTTACACCTGGATGAAGTCAAGGCGCTCCATGATCGGGATCTCGCGGCAGGGCTTGGAGATGTTTATCTGCCCGATGCCCTTGCCCGAAAATATCCGAATGCCGCCAAGGAATGGAAATGGCAGTATGCTTTCCCCTCGGCGAAGTTCTCCGTAGATCCACGGAGCGGGAAGGTCAGGCGGCATCATCTGAGTGAAAAATCCATCCAGAACGCCGTTGCCGCTGCCGTCAGGAAGGCCGCCATTCCTAAGCATGTAACGGTTCACACTCTGAGGCACAGTTTCGCCACCCATCTCCTCATGAACGGCGTCAACATCCGGGAAATTCAGGAGCTTTTAGGGCATAAAAACGTGGAAACGACCATGATCTACACCCATGTGATGCGGGATATGACGACAGCACCGAAAAGTCCATTGGATCTACTCATGGCAGAATCAACCAAATGAGTTGGAATTGTCTCAGAATGCATAAGACAATCGCCCTGATGCAAGCCCTACAAATTGCTTCGGAATCTTTCCGCCGTCTTCATGTTTATTAGAAAGGCGGTTATTTCCTCTCTTGGTATGGCCTTGAGGAGGGAAATGCAGGCTCCGTAAAGGCACAGGGACGCCAAAAGATTAAGGAACAGGGAGAAGTATCCCCTTAACGAGTAGAGAAGCACTCCCAAGATGGCGTTCGCCAGGGCGACCTTTGCCCAACGGTGCCACCTGATGACGTTTCCGAAATACTTGATCACGAAATAACCCGTCACGGACAGAAGAAAGATTTCGCAAACGAGGGCCGTCACGGCGGACCCGAAGGCCGAATAGCGGGGGATCAGTAAATAATTCAGGATGATACTGATGATTGCGCCGGCTGCGGTGTCCCAGTAGGCAAAATGGACGAAGCCGGTGGAGACGGCGAGGGAGGTGAAGAAGAGGGAATAGAAGATCAGCACCCCTACCCAGGCCAGCACATTGAGGACGGGGGCCGAGTCGGTAAAGTTCTTGCCATAAAGGAGAGCGATCAGGTCATGGGAAATAAAGGGGCAGATCAGGGCGCAAGGAATGAGCAATATAGCTAATATCTCGATAGTAGAAGAAAATTCCGCCCGCAGATTTTCTTTTTCCGCGATGATCTTGGCGGAATAAATGGGGATCAGGGGGCCTACAATCATCGACGCAGCCATGGCCGCCAATTCGATAAACTTGTAGGAGGCATTGAAAATGGCCACGTCGTGGTCCGATTTCATGCTTTGGAGCATAAAGATGGCGGCGCGGCCGCCGACGATGGCAAAAAAAGAGGAAACACCCAGGGGGGCGGCGATTGTAAGGATCTTCAGAATCATTTCCCGGTTTATGGAAAAGACGGGCTTCAACAACTTGCAGGAGGCTGTGAAGGCGACGGCGAAATAGATGATGTTGGCTGTGCAGTATGACACAATCAGCCAGAATAATGAGCCTTTTAATAAAAAAACCGCCAGGGACAGGGCGATGTAAGCGACGCCGTAGGCGAAGGAGGGATAGGTCGAAAACCAGGGGTGGTCATAGACCTGATACACCGGTTCAAAAAAGCGGGAGGCCAAAAATGGCAGGGCAAAGGCGCCGATCACCAGGGAGAACAGGAAATCGTTTCTCATCTGGTAAGCCACGATGATCGCTATGGCGGCGACGATCAGGCTGATTACCAGGCGGAGGAACAGGTAATTGCCCCAGTAAACGGGGGCCGCTTCCCGGAGCTGGGCGATGTCCTTGCCCAGGACCTGGGACATGCCGAAATCGGCGACGGCGACAGCGACGGCGAGAAAGGCCAGGACAAAGGAATATTGGCCGAAAAGCTCCGTCCCCCCCAGGCGGGCGATAAAAATGAAGACAAAGAAATTGGCGCCGAAACTGACGACCTTCCCGATACCCTGGGCGACGACGTTGATCAGA
>JANXZC010000024.1 GCA_025355725.1 Syntrophus sp. (in: bacteria) | reverse complement strand
GCTTGGGAAAATGCTGAAACCGGGTAGAGGGGAGAAGCGAGAAGAAGAGTAAGGGCAGTTTTACAGATGAGGTTATTGAGTTTCATCATGGCAATTTGGGGGTTGAGGTGATGATGACGTGTTGGGAGCCGTGAAAATAAGCAGTGCATCCCCATGGGCTCATCAAAAATTGGAAATATAACGTTGCAGTGATACTCTAGTTCACAAGTTCTCGTCAAGTATTGGTTGAGGGAACTGGATATTTGATATAACGAACCCCCGACCGAGATTTTTTTCTTACTACGGAACATTTTTTCCAGGTCGGACCGATTTTTCTAAAGCCCTGTATTTATGCCCTAATACGCTCACCAAGCCCTCTCTATCGCACGATAACGCCCTCACTTACACCCCCTCCCGCACACGCCCTCGTTCGTGCCGTCCAGGGCATCCTGGATTGCTGATAATATTCAATATTATCAGTATGATATGGATTGATGCGATTTGACTT
Organism: Syntrophus sp. (in: bacteria); assembly: GCA_025355725.1. Taxonomy (GTDB): domain Bacteria; phylum Desulfobacterota; class Syntrophia; order Syntrophales; family UBA8958; genus UBA8958. Next base: position 2,224 of record JANXZC010000024.1, on the reverse strand, counting down.
CCGTGCCCGTTCATGGTAGTGTTTCGGCATGGAAACGCGCTATCAAGCCTCGCAAAATATTGCCGACAGACTCACTTGGCACACCGCCAATCGGGACCAAGCGGGCATTGCCGCAAATCTCGCCGCCGGAGAAGATATCCCCGAAGTCTATGGCTTGGGTGAGGCGGGCCTCTTCGATGAGTTCTTTTGTTTTCTTGCGACGTTCGGTTTCGACAAACTCTTGGAAAAATTGGACCCTAAAGATAAGAAACGGAAAAGCAAGGTGCCGTTTATCGGAGTAATCTATATTTATCTGATGCGGATTATTGCTGGGCTGCAATTCTTCTGGCATATCGATCCAGTCATTTTGCATTCTCAACCACTGATGCGTCTTGTTGGTTTTAACGGCAGAGATGTTCGTGATGGAACCTGCAGCCGGGGCGTCGGCAAAAAATCGGACGATTCCGTACCAAACCCGGAAGAGCCCGAACAAACTTTCGTTAATGCGGCAGACACAAACAGCAAACAGCCGACCACAATACGCGGACCGGTCTGCCCCGACTTTATCGTAGGCTGTGTCTGCGCTATTCTCGGCAAGGCGTTGGAGAAACTCTTCAATCAAACAATCGCTGTTCTCGCCGAGCATAGATTTTTCCCGAAAAAAGTTCACGCTCTGCTCGATGCCTCCGAGATAGAGTCCACTGAGAAATGCCTCGGCTGCGGCAAAGTCTCAAAGGAGAAGGTCCCGGAGCTGCGGCTTCGTAAGGGACGGATCAGGAAAGTCGTGGAAACCGTCTTCGGTTTCAAGATATGGGTGGTATGGGATCCCAATAGTCGGCTGCCTTTGGCCCTGCGGTTTGCCACCATTGAAGTCCCTGATATTCACCTTGCTCAAGAGGTAATTCAGCAAGCTATCGACAATTTAGGAAATCATGCCGCGATTGTTTCCATTGCCATCGATCGTGGCTTCATGGATGGCAAATTGCTCTGGTGGCTTACCTCACGTGGCATCACCTTTTTCATCCCCGCTAAAGCCAACATGGATGTCTACCAGGATGCCCTTTCCCTTATTCCTGCCGGTGTTCCGGTAAGCAGAGAAAGAATCAGGACAAGCGGGGCAGGAAAGAACAAGATCGCGGTCACCGACTCCTGGCAACTCGTGGCCGTAGAAGGCCTTACCTCTGCCGGTTTCTATGGGCCGCTGGGCAGCGGCAGTCATCAGCACAACAATGATTTCAGGCCAAACCCAATCAATGCGGTCGTCGTCCTATCCGATCCCTTCAAGAAAAACAACCCCAACAGCGATACCATGGTCATCCTTACCAATGGTTCCCTGGAAAAGCCTTTTGACGTCTATGACGGCTATGATGCCCGCAGTGAAATCGAAAACGGCTTGTTCAGGGAAGCCAAGCAGGCCTGGTTCATTGAGCGTCCGCCGCAAAATACCAGGAACGGTTTCCAAGCTCACGTCTATCTGACTCTTTTACTTATGGCCCTCACCACCGCCTTTCGGGTATGGATGGAACAGCAGGAGAAATTGGAGCGAAAAGGCCACGACACAGGAATGAGAAAATTCCGCGAGCAGGTCAGAGAAGAAAACGGCAATAAACTTATCATCTTTGACCAGGACCGCTATGCCATCTTTGATGCCTACGAGGTCTTTATTCTCTGTGGTCGCAATGTCCGCATGCCAAAAGGTGTACCGGAAATAATCACCAAAGACGACATCCTTCGTAAATACGGAGCTATTCTGGAATAGCCTGAAAAACCGCGTCTTCTAGTCTCCTCCCGCCTTTTTTTGCCTTCCTGATGCTTCCATCGGATATTGCCCGGAAGATCAATCAATTATCGAGATCCGTCACAAAGTTATTTCTGCATGAAAGAGAATCGTACAACTCACGACTCTGGCTATCATCCCACTGGGCGAAAATAACCTGAAAGAGACTTCCATGCCGGCTCGAGACAACTTGCCCTGCTTGCTGGTTGGCTGGTTATATCAAATATCCAGCGTGTTAGAAGCAATGTTGACGTTTTTAAATTCGGCTGGAAGTTCGTCCAAGGAAATACGTTGCCATGTGGTTCCGTCATACTTGAAAAGCACATATGGCGGGTTTGGTCTTCCCCATTTATTGTAGGCCAAACACAAATGTGGGGTGACAACAAGATATGGCGTTTGATCCAAGAGATGCAATGCAAGGACAAGAAAGCTTGCACGTCCAACATCCTCGCTATATTCGTCTTTCCA
>JANXZC010000021.1 GCA_025355725.1 Syntrophus sp. (in: bacteria) | reverse complement strand
TTCAGGGAATAAAGAGCGAAAAGCAGCCGCCACCGAGACTGCCGCCGTTTTCCGTTAAAAAATATCCCTTTCTTTCCCCGTTATTGTGGGATTTGGCAACGAGGCAGGAAAAATACAGGCCGAGACCCGTACTGCCGGTGTCAAAAGAAACGGGATTTCCATCATTAATTGTGCTGTTTCCCTGACGCAGCATCGATGGCGGATACCCAGGGCCGTTGTCCTCGATGCGGATGACGAGGAATGCCTCCTCCGTGACGGCGCTGATGCGTACCTTGTCCCGGGTATAGCGATAGGTATTGTTCATGATGTTGTCGATGACACCCAGAACGAGGCTATAGTCAAAAACCCAAAAGAGATCGCCGGAACATTCCAGATCGATCTCGATGCCCCTGGAATTCAGGAGGGTGGCATTTTGAACGATAGACTCTTCAAGACAATCACCGACGCAATGGAGATCCAAATTAATCAGCAATTGATTCTTCTCGGCCTTGTAAAGCGTCAGCAGGCGAATCAGGTTGTTGTTCAGCCGCTTAATTTCATATTGCAGCAAGTGGAATTCATGCTGGACCTCACACTGTTTCTCCTGGCAGTGACCAATCATTTCCTCCAGGGTATTATAGAGCATTCCCAGACAATTTTTCGTGTCATGCATGGTAGATGCCAAATAATCGGAAAAAGTCAATTCATCCTGAGATTCCATTCTTCATCCCAACATTAGCATTTTATACATGGATCTGAGTTTCTGTAGATCTTTATAATCTTTATCGAGCCTATTTACCCGATCAAGATAGACCCGGACCTTGATCAGATATGCCGTATTCGGCTTGTTTTGCTGCATGTACAGGATGTGAGCGTAAGCGGCATTGGCGTTGATGATCTTGTTGTCCGGAAGAACTTCAGTCGCCTTCTGAAAATATTTAATCGCCTTCTCCAGATCGCCCTCCCTAACCAACCGGGCGCCCTCGTTATTCATCGCTATGACCTCATCAACGGCCGTATCGACCAGCTTCTGACCTTCAGCCTCCAGCCGGAGATCCCGGAAGGCCTGCCTTACCAGATCCAGTACCTCTGTATCTTCATGATTGTTTTGAATTAACCGCCGCAGGATATCCCTGCCCATCTCTGCATTGCCTTGGAGAATCAGTGCTTTCGCAAGATCAACCTCAACTTTGGCAGACCCCTTCCTTGGATGATTTCTTGCAATATCAACGGCCCGGTCTATCGCCTCTTTGGCTTTATCGCGTCGGTCAAGTCTGGTGTAAACCATACTCTCCGACATGGCAATTTGGATAGCCCCTTCCCGATCATTATGGAACTCCCGGTGACCATAATTCAGGACCGCAATCCCTTCTTCCCTCGCCCCCTTATCGATCAGTATATTGGCGAGCATAGAATAATTATCCGCACTTTTGAAACGGGAGTTTTTACCCTGCTTTACTGCCGCTTTCAATGACTTTTCCGCCACGGCCAGATCATTGTTGTCATATGAAAGCTGCCCCAACTCTTTTTGACGCCTGATCTCTTTCGGTGAGATGGCCACGGCGCTCATCAGGACTTTCTGGGCCTCCAAAGGTTTCCCCATTTTTTTCAGCACCTCCGCCAGAAAGTCATAGGCAGCCATTACCTTGTTGTTAACGGCGATCAACTTCTCCAACAGCCCTCTTGCTTCTTCATGTCTCTCCGTGACAAATTTTACCCGCGCCAATCCCATCATCGCCCATGGCAATTTACCGAGAGTCATGATGTTGGTGTAAAAACGCTCCGTCTCTTCATGATTCCCCATCTTGAAAAGGATTTCCCCTTTCAACCGGTAAAAATCGGCAAGATTTCGAGGCTTTTCCGATATATCGGATTCACATTTTGCAAGGGCGCGTGCATAATCCCCGTCGGCAATGGCCTTTTCTACGCCACGAAGAAGTTCCTTTCTTTCGATTAGATTTTTTATTTTTTTCTCCAAGGTCTCCCGTGTGAATGGTTTTATAAGATAATCGTCAGGCTTGTACTCCATAGCCCCCATGAACTTGTCCATGCTATTATCTGCTGTTATCATTATGAATATCGTTGATTGAGTTATGTAGTTTCGGTACTTGACCTCCTCAAGAACCTGCTGGCCGTCTTTTCCCGGACCCAGATTATAGTCGCACATCACAAGATCATAGCTTTTGCTTGACATTTTGTTGATCGCTTCTTCACCGTTAACGGCTTCATCGATCGCCTTGACACCGAAGAAGGTCAACATGTTCTTCACGGCAATGCGGAAATAATCATAATCCTCAATCACGAGTATATTTTTCCCGCGCAGGTTCGGTGACTGTTTCGATTTTGACGCTTTAATTACTTTAACAATCATAATATACCGGATGGAAAGACAAGTGGTAACATGCGATACTTATTAACCCGTATAAGACGTACTGGATAAACATTAAGATGTCAAATGGAATGTCGGATCAACATAATTATCACCAGAGTGGCCTACCAACACAGGGCGCTGATTTATCTTGACAGCGCTATTGCCGAGCCATATATATGAATCGTAAATTCAACTATTTGAAATATCGGTGTATATGGGAATAATATGGATCAATGATGTTTCGGTCAGCTTCGGTGGGCCGCGGCTGCTGGATGGTGCTACGCTCCAGATCGAGACGGGTGAGAGGATTGGCCTTTTAGGCAGGAATGGCGCGGGCAAGTCCACCCTCATGAAATTGCTCATGGGCGATATTACCCCGGATAACGGCGAGATCATCCGCAACGGCGAGGTCAGAATCGCCATGTTGCCCCAGGACGTTCCTGACGACCTCCCGGGGACTGTCTATGACGTTGTGGCCTCCGGTGGCAGGGAGCACCTGGAACTGCTCCGGGAATACCACGATCTCACCCTAGAGATGGCCCGGAGAGGCGATAGCAGCCTCCTGAAGAAGCTCGAACGTGTTCAGCACCGACTGGAGAGCTCCGGCGCCTGGCTTTTTCATCAGCGGGTAGAAAAGGTGATCGCCAGGATTGACGTTGATGAGAACGCCGAGTTCGGGCTGCTGTCGGCAGGGATGAAACGCCGGGTTTATCTGGCCAGAGCCCTGGTGAACGACCCGGACCTCCTGCTCCTGGATGAGCCGACAAACCATCTGGATCTTCACACCATCCTATGGCTCGAAGATTTCCTTTTAAAGTTCGAAAAAACCCTCATGTTTGTGACCCATGACCGGGCGTTTCTCCAGCGACTGGCGACACGCATCGTGGAGATAGACCGCGGCCGCCTGATTGCGTTTCCATGCAATTACGGCACGTACCTTGAGCGACGTCAGACCCTGTTGGAGGCGCAGGAGAAGGAGTGGGAGGAATTTGACAAGAAACTTGCCCGGGAAGAGACCTGGGTTCGGCAAGGGATCAAGGCTCGTCGCACCCGGAACGAGGGCCGGGTACGGGCGCTGGTGCAAATGCGTCGGGAGCGGGCACGCAGGCAGGAGCAGGCGGGCAATGTCCGGCTCACCGTCCAGGAGGCAGAGCGCAGCGGCAAGCTGGTTGCCGAAGCGACAAGGATCAGCTTCGCCTACGACGACAAAATAATCGTGGAAGGTTTCACCACCGTAATAATGCGCGGCGATAAGGTGGGCATTATCGGACCCAACGGCGTCGGCAAGACAACGCTCCTCAAGATCCTCCTGGGCGATCTTGAACCGCAGCAGGGCCGGGTCCGTCTGGGGACTGCGGTCCAGATCGCCTACTTTGATCAGCTCCGCGCCCAGCTGGACGAAAACAGGACCCTGAAGGATAATGTCGCCGACGGCAACGATATGGTCGTTGTCGGCGGCGTCTCGCGGCATATCATCGGCTATCTCCAGGATTTCCTTTTTCCGCCGGAGCAGATACTGTCGCCCGTCAGCGCCCTCTCAGGTGGTGAACGCAACCGCCTCCTGCTGGCGAAGCTCTTCATGCTCCCCTCCAATGTCCTGGTCCTGGATGAGCCGACCAACGACCTCGACGCCGAAACGCTCGAGCTCCTCGAAGACCGGCTCCTGGACTACAGCGGCACAATCCTCATGGTCAGTCATGACCGTGAGTTTCTCAATAACGTGGTGACCTCGACGATTGTCTTTGAAGGTAATGGGCGAATTCAGGAATACGTGGGCGGCTACGACGACTGGCTCCGGCAGCGACAGACGCCGGTTCAGGTGATTCGGCCGACAAGGGGGGGGGATGGCGAAAGTGTTTCACACCCGCTCGCGCCTTCCGGGGTAGCAGGACAGAGCCCACGAAGCGGAAAGAAGGACAAGCCCCCCCAAGAAAGGCAAAAATTGTCCTTTAAAGAAACACGGGAATTGGAAGCGTTGCCCCAGACAATCGAAGCCCTGGAAGAGGAGAAGGAGAGCCTGATTACGACCCTGAATTCTCCCGCATTCTACGTCAATGCCAACAGAGACGCCGCTGAAATAAACAAATCCTCTGACCGCCTGGAGGCCTTGGAAGAGGAGCTTGATGAGGCCTACGCCCGCTGGGATGAACTGGAGAACCTGGCAGCAAAATTCAGCGACAAGACAGGGTAGAATATCCATTGACAAGTAAAACCGGCCGCCCTATACTTCTATAAATGGATACTGGAGGGTTATTCTTCTATGACACTTAGAAAAGGACTTTTAACAACTGTTATCTTTCTGTTCATGATGTCATCTCTGACCGGATGCAGCCTTTTGCGTTACATTGACGGCAGTACACAGGAAGAGATAGAGCAAAAGGGAAACCCCGTGCTTTGGAAAAAGACGGCAGACTTGGAGGCTCAGAACCAGTTACGGCAGACAGCCGATGTGGAATTGAGTAACCGGATCAACAACCTTCAGGGCTCCCTCTCCAAGGTCGAGACCTCCCTGAAGCAGATGGAAGTCAATGTCGGGCAGATAACCGCCGGATTGCCGATGGAAGAAATATCAGGCGCCACCCCATCCACATCGGCGAAAAAGGGTATCCTTGCCGCACTACGGGACGACACGACGCAGGTTAACGAGCGGAAAAAAGGAATCCTTGCCACGCTACGTGATGATACGGCGCAAGTGAACGAGCGTGTGAAAAGGCTTGAAGAGAATGGCGCGGCGCTCCGGGAGGACGTCGAAACGATCAAGACCACTGTCTTGCCGATCAAGGTACTGAGCGGGACTGGTAAACGGGCCTCAGCTACGAAAATGACCCTGCGCCTGTCGAAGCTGGGATATCGGGTCGATAGAGTCGATCTGGCCTCACGCAAGACCTATAAGCAAAACGTTGTCTTCTTCAGGGAGTCCTATCGGGAAGCGGCCGCGAAGCTGGCGACCCGCATCGGCGGCGGGACGGTTGCCAAACCGATGACATGGCGTTCGCAATACGGAATTATTGTCGTTTCGGCCATGAGATAGCGGAAAGTTTCAATATTGAAATGTAGTTTCAGGTCATAAAGATGGACGGGGTTCTTTATGACACAGGCGAATGGTAATTTCCCTGATATACATATCGGAAGGCGGTTCAAAAAACCCGCTGAACATGCGGGAAACATTTCTGGTAATGCTTTCGGTGTAGGAGAAATCAACCTGATCCAGCCCCAGAGTCCTTTTGTGGAGATCAAAGCTCCTTTCTTCCTTCAGGACTTCCCAGAAGGTTTTTCCACCTGAGGTCAGTGCCGAGACGGTCAATCCGGTAACAAAAGAGATACTGGGCAGAACGGAAAGAATGACCCTGCCGCTTAAATGTGCCGCATTGGTCTGATCCTGGCCTGCTTTTTTTGCTGAAGTCTTTTCACGAGATTCTTCCAGCGTCAGCTCTATTTCAATTTCCTGTTGATCATTTTTTATATATTTGCCGTAATCAGCGGCAATTTCCTGGAGGATCGGCAGGGATTTCTTTATGGCGTCTACGAGGGAGCCGACGTAATAACGACGGGGCAAAGCGAATTCTCCCAGATCGCGCTGCGCCTTAGCCGCCCGGAAGAAATTGGGATGATTACCATCCAGGCGAAGCTTGATATGATAATATACGGCATGGTGCAAAACCACGAAACCGTCATTATAGGTTTCAAGATCGGCCAGCAACTCGATTCCCCGGCAGTGACTGAAGTTCGTTTCCAGGTTGCAAAGCGGAACCCCCGGCTGTACCGGCAGATATAGCTGCGGATAGGCGTTGCGGAAAAGCTTCAATACCTCCGTATCCTTAAAGTCTCTTAAATCCGGATTTCGTGTAATCTCCCTTTCCAGATAGTTATTAAGCGTGCCCTGACCATCGAGTAGAAACCTGAGATGGTATGACCCCGGCTTCGCCAAACCGGGTTGTTGATAAACCTTGGCTACCTGCCCCCCGGTTTTTGCCGTACATCCTATCATGAAACACAGTAGCAGACTGATCCACAGAAGCAAATTGATCCTTTTGATGTTCTGAATCGGAGTGCTCATTTTATGAGGTGGCCCTCAAGATGTTCATTCTAATGATTGAGAAAGGGCCAGGAGATAGAACTTACCGTTGTCCCAAACGATGCGGGCCTCAGGGAACGACCGCCGCAGGGTCTCGACGTGGCCCTTCCCTTCCGTTACTGCAAACGAAGGCACTCCCGTTACCGCCGGCGATATCGCTTTTTGCATCGCTTTCTCAGCTATCACCGCAGTCTCCGGTACCACCGCTTTGTCTGTAGTCGTCGCCTTCACTCTTGTCATTTTCACGGTCCGGACAAATTCCTCCTCCCTGGGAAAACGCCGCTCCCGCTCCTGTGGGTTAATCCGCTCGGCCCCGTATCTAAGTTCCCCCATATCTTCCACAATAGGCGTGTTTCGCCCCGTATAAAAATCAATCCCGTACATGGTACTGCGGTACTGATAAACCACGGCATCCGACGGGACGTGTGCCCTGATCGCCCGGACCACATCCAAGGCTGATTTTCCCGGTGTCAGGTAGTGGGACAGGGGAAAAAGAAGACTGACAAGGTAAATGGCAAAAAGGACATAAATCGAGGCAAACCAACCGGTTTTTGCCCTTTTGCGCAATATTTCCGGGATAAAGATGATCGCCGCCGCCACGATTGCAGGTATGCCTAGCCATAGCCAGCACCCGCCGGGAGGGGTGATTTTCCGGTATTCCGGGACAAACAGGGGGACAAGCATCAGCCCTCCCAAGGCCAGGGACTGCACGACGGCAGGGGCCAGGGGCCAGGAAGCGGTTTTATTAACTTCCCCGTAGGCATCCTGATCTTCATAACTCGCAAAGATGCGTCCCATGAGGACGGCAAGGGGTAAAATGACCGGGGCAATGTAGGAAGCCAACTTTGAAGAAGACAGGGAAAAGAAGAGAAAGATGAAACCGGTCCAGACGGCAAAAAGACAAATTTCCTCCTTTCCGAAAAGCCTCCAGCCCCTCCGGCACACCCCCATAAGCGCCTGAGTAAGATAAGCCCACCAGGGGGTAATCCCCAGTAACACCACGGGCAGATAGTACCAGAAGGGTTCGACACGCTCATGGACTTTAGTCGTATAGCGGAGAAAATGCTCATGGATGAAAAAGAACCAAAGGAAATCGGGGTTGGCCCGTTGTACCATAAAGAGCCAGGCCCCGACGGGGATAGCAAATAACAAGATACCCCCGGGTGAGAAGATCCGCAGAATATCCCGCCAGCGCCGGGACCAGAGGAGCCACAAGACGATGACCGCCGGGGGAAAGACAACACCGATCACACCTTTCGTCAGAAAGGCCAGGCCACATGATCCGTAGAACCCAAAGAGCCACTTTTTATCGACCATACGGGGAGACTGGAAGAAACGGAAGCCGCACAAGATGGCCAGACACAGAAACAGCGTCAACGGCATATCGAGGATATTGATTCTCCCCAAGGCAAAAAGCAGGAGGCTCACTGACAGGACAGCGGCGCTGTATAGCCCGGTCTTCCGGTCATGAAAATAGAACCCCATATTATAGACGAGAAGAATGCAACCCCAGGCACAGAGACCGGCAAAGAGACGGGCGGCAAAGGCATTCTCACCAAAGGCTTTGAAGAACAAGGCCGTGGCCCAGTAGGCTAAGGGCGGTTTCTCAAGATAGGGCACACCTTTGAGATGGGGAGTGATGTAATCTCCCACCTGATTCATGTACTGGGGAATCAGGGCATAACGCGCCTCGTCCGGCTCCATCAGGGGCATAACGGGCAAGACCGCCACATACAGGACCAAGGGGATCAGGAACAGTACAAAAAATGGGCTCACCAGCGACGCCATCCATTTCCCAAGCAGGTCGGCCGTCGGGGATTGTATGCGGTGATCTGTATGATGAGAGGTGTCGCCGATACTATTAGACATGGGTATTGCCCCGGATGTTTAGTTTTTTAACCATACGATTGGATTATCATTATCCATGTTTTCCCGCTTCCTGAAGGCACACCTGCACTTTCCTGTACACGTCATCAACGGAGATGGACTGCATACAGAGGTTATTCCGGCAGGGGGAGAAGCGATGGTTAAATACATTGACGCAGGGGCTACAGGCCAGTTGGGGATGGATAACCTGGAAACGCCCGCCGATGGCCCCGAATAGGGCCGGCGTCTCGGGACCGTACATGACAATGCTGTTAATGGGGGTCAGGGAGGCGAAATGGCCGGGGCCACTGTCGTTGGTTACGAGGATATCGGCCAGGGAATAGAGGACGAGGAGTTCCCGGAGCGTCGTCTTGCCGGCAAAAGAGGCGACCCTTGCCGAACCGATCTGACGGCTGACTTCCTCAGCAGAAACGCGCTCCGACGGCGCCCCCGTAATTGCCAGGCACGCCTCGGAATGCTGCGCCAGGATCATCTTTCCCAGAGCGACAAAGCGCTCTGTAGGCCATTTGCGCAGGGGGAGCATATCGCTGGCGTTGGGATTCAAAAGCACAATGGGGCCGTTCTCCCTTCCCTTGAATTCATCTTTCAGGAATTCCCGGACCCGTTTTATCTCGCGCTCCTGAGGGGTAAATATGGGTAATGTTTCTTTAAAAGTGCCAATATCAAGCTTCAGCAGGGGAAGATCTTCGGGATTGACCGTCAGGGCTTCCACGAGGAGATGGTATGATTTTGCGGTGTGAAGATAAGGGTTGTACTGGACGCGGTGCGTCAGCAAATCACCCCGGTAAGGGGCCTCGCTCGTAAAGCGGTGGAGACCGACCCGGCGCCGCGCCCCCGTGAGAAAGGCAAGGATCGCCGAGGCCCGGGCAAAAAACTCCATATCCACCGTGGCATCGATCCGCAGACGCCATACCTGCTCCAGCATATGCCAGACATCCCAGAGAAAGACCCCGAAGGTCTGATGGCGGATGGGAAAGACATTCTCCGGGGGAACCAGCTCCAGAATATCGAGAATCGGGCGGTTTTCTTCAAAGACACAGAAATATACGTTCTCCCGTCCCACCATCTGCACGGCCCGCTCCAGGGCGCTGTAAGCGAGGACCGTCGCCCCCTGCTCAATGAGTTTGAGAAAAAGAATCTTTCTGACCGGCCCCGGATCTTCGGAGTCACTTAACAGAGCATCCTGTATCCGCCGCACCCCCGTCAGGACAAAACAGGCCAGCCGTCCCATCCAGATATCAATGATCCTGATCGTTTCCGGTTTCAATTTCCTTCACCAGGCTGGGAAATGGATCTGCTCATACTGTATAATTCCTTTCTCCTCATAAATTTCCGGCACCGGACAATTATCACAACAGACTCATAAAGTATTCACACACTAATCAGAAATCACCAATCGTGTCAAACAGGGAATAAATCCTGACAAGGCTTCACATTTCAGCCGCTGGTTTCGAGCACGGAGTTTTTCTACATCCTGGCATCAAGGTCATCAGAGTCGTCTGGTGGGACATATCCGTGGCAGCAATGCCGACTTCGTTTAGGTCATTGTACAGCCCGCAGCCAGTCCTCCCTGATGAATTCCAAGAGCTGCTTTGCAAAATCGGAAACCAGAACAATACCCTCAAAATCGGGCGGGCAGAGGAGCTTCTGCATGAGCAGGCCGTCGCCGTCGAACCAGCGCGGCAGGGGTCCGCCAAAAAAATAGCCCCTCTCCCGTAGGATGTCCACCGCCGCACCGACCCAGGGCTCCGTTAGATTCAGCCGACCTGAAAAACAACGGCGTTTTTAGCCCTCCCCTCGTCTTCCAGTGCGGAAAGGCGGTCCCGGAAATCGCCTCCGCTCTCAGGAACGGCAATCCGGGCCACCCGGGCAAAATCAAAGACCGTCAGGTCGGCCCTGGTTGGCTTGGCGCCGGGTATTTCTCCCTCGGACACAACTACGTCGCGGGCGTCATCGAGACGGTCGTAAATCCCCCGTAGTTCCCGATCATAGACCGGCGGCAGAAAGATCCGGTGTGGCTTCTGTTTGTAGCAGCGGAAGGCGTTCAGGGTCGCCACCCGGCCGGCGGCGCTTTTTTCCTGGGTATAGGCCTCAGCAGGCATCAGGGCCACCTCGATGGCCGTCTCCACAAAATTGAAACGGATGACGGCTTTTTGCATGTAGGGGTGATTGCATACCGCTTCGCCGAAGAGCGTCTCAATATGTGGGTGTTCGGCGACAAAATTGTTACACAAAAAATCCCCCAGGCGGTTGCTGATCCCCCAGTTGCGGCATTCCTTCCGGACCAGCCCAACGCCCCATTCGTACAGGTAATTGCAGGGCGCCGAGAGATATGCGTGGACCATGCCGATAACTTCCCCGGAGGCGGTACGGGCGCAAATGGAGTAGTAGCGGCCTTCCTCGTTAGCAGCGGTGATGGCTGCCGGATCGTAGAACATCCTGATCGGGTAGCCTTCACCATAAACGGCGCGGAAGAGATCAACGATCTCGTCGGCATCCTCGGGGCGAAAACTGCCCACAGTAAAGGGTTCCCGCTCCTGAGGCATCGGGTTGTTGTCATCGCTTTTCACGGCCAATTCCCTCCTTGTTACAATGATCATTACTTCTGCATCTGGAAATGCGCTGCCAACTTACCATATTCATCAATTTAAAGGAAATCATGCCATATCCCCCTCCTTAACTCCCCTTTGCAGGGGGGGAATAAATTGCGGGATAATCATTACCAATGCAAGGGACATTGACGCAAAACCGGCGGCAACGTAAAATAAGATATCAAAGCCCGCCCCGGACGCGATGATCAGTCCGCCGAGATATGGCACGGCGAAATAGGCCACATCCATGGTAAACAGAGTCATGTTGGTGTTGAGCCCCCGCATAAGCGGCGGTGAAGCCGAGAATAGCAGGGCGTTCAAAAGGGGCAGGATTACGCCCATACATAGTCC
>JANXZC010000119.1 GCA_025355725.1 Syntrophus sp. (in: bacteria) | reverse complement strand
CGCGTCCAGATGGCCCATAAGCCGTCGAAAATTGAAACTGTACCTGGACAAAATCCAGGTCGATGAATTTAGCTACAAACTACGCTGAACAACCGAGTGTTCACGATGTCGTGGCATAAAAAGTTGTATGCGATGTCGTGGCACTCAACAACTACGCAATACCACACCTCTTAATTTCATCTATCCGGCATGTATGGTTATAGGTTCCCTATCGTTTCAGGACGGCGATCACGTCTTCCGTATTTCCTGTAACAACGGGTTGCTGCTCGGTCCCCGTCAACCTCCGGGCCATATAGGGGACGTTTTCTTTCAGGTAAGCCTGCATCTCGCCGACGGTGATCCTTCTGTCTTTGTTGGCGTCGGCCTCCCCCTGAAGCCCCTTCAGAAAGTAGTACGTGAACAGAGAGTGCTTCTTCTCCCGATACCAGGTTGACACCTGGTCCACGGCCGCGCTCGTCATCAGAACGGCGTTGGCCGGTCCCCGGTACTCCTTTTTCACCTTCACCAGGGCCGGGCTGATGTCCTTGAAGAGCATACCCTTGTCCGAATTGCCGGAGAAGCAGGCATCGAGGACGACGGTCATCTTCTTCGCCGGAACCTTCGCCAGATTGTCATAGAAGGTCTGGAGGCGGTAGCCGTTCGATTTCAGGTCCTGGGGATTGGCATCGACGGGGACGAAATAGGCCTCGTTCGAATCGAGGTCCGGGGCGCCATGTCCCACGTAATAGACGAAAACCTTCGATACGCCATCCTTGACGTACTTGAATAGTTTGCCCTTGTGGTTCCGGTCGCTTCCGAAAAACTCATTGAATTTCGTCAGCGTGGCGTCTTCCGCATAGAGGATCATCCCTGGATCGTAGCCCATGGTGCGGGTCAGGTATTCTTTCATGATACGGGCGTCGCGGTCGGCAAATTCCACGTCCGGCGATCCCGAGGCGCTGTAATTCCGATTGCCAATGATCACGGCCACATCATATTTCCCCGCCTTCTGACCTTCAGGGATGTTCATGTCCACGTCGATGGAAAGACCGCCAGCCAGTTCTATTTCTCCTTTCTGCGGCACATCGTCGCCCTTGACGACGAACTCCTGCGTACGCTTTTGGGCCGCATTCATGGTCAGGGCCAGTACCTTCTCCGCCGCATATTTCGGCCGCGCCTCCTTCAGACTGATGGTGATGGGGATCTTCTCACCCCCGGCGATGCGGTTATTCGTGTAGAAGATGAATTTGAAGTCCCGATGCTTACCAGACGGGATGCTCCCGAGATCAAAATGGGTCTGGGCCTCTCCGCCGAGAAAGACGTTCTGCCCCACCTGCACGTCCGCGGATACTGTACGGGCGTCTCCATGCCCGACATTCTGCACCCGCACCGTTACTTCCACCATTTCCATGGGCTCCACCCGGCCGTTGCCGTTCTGGTCGTTTATCCCCAGGTCGGCGACTACAAGCTTTGGCGGCTCAAAGGCCTTCGTCATGAAGGACACCTTCATGGGGTCGGGATCGAATCCGTTAGCCTCCTTCACATCCACAGCAAGGGTGACATTCGCCGTAGGGATATCCTCGTCGGCCTTGAGGGCGATCTCCTTTTTCACCGTTCCCCCGGCGGGCACCGTGCCAATAGAGATCTCCCGATCAAATGTGAGACCGTTCACCTTCCCGGCGCTCCGGATCTCCGCCTTGACGTCATAGGCGTCCCCTTTGCCGCTGTTCCTTACGGTCACGATGAGCTTCCCCGTCTCCTCGGCGTCGAGTATCTTGTTCCCCGACGGTTCGGTAAAGGTGACCGATGCTGACAGATGGGGCGGCACAGGCGATACTTTCGCCCTGAATGCCCCCTCCGATGCCCACGATAAGGACGCCGCCAGTATAAGGATGATGATCAAGCAGGTTGGTATTCTTCTAGTCATGATTGACCTCCTGGGATATTCGGTGAAGACTACTTTATCGTATATTTTCATGTTTTTATCAATGCGTAATTATTTTTCATTGAAGCTTTGCTGCACTAACGCATTTATAATCATATCATTATTTACATGCAACGCCGGAACCTTCGCCACGCCATCCGGCACAGGCTACCAGCACCGGCGCTGCCACCACTCTTCTCCCTTCTGCAAGGGACTGGATTTCGTCCGGGTCAGCGGGATCGGCATCCACCTTTCCCGGTGAGCTGGGGGCACAACAAGCCGGAGACCAAGGTTGTTGTTGCGGTTGTCCGGTTTGTTCCTGTTGCGGTTCGACGCACGCGCATTCCTGGCATTGTTGTTCCAGCTACCACTGCGGTTGACACGTTTGGAACCTGAAGACGGCCCCTTAGGACAAAACCCCAAAACGAGATATGACATTTCTACGAAACCCATCGCAGTCGGCAAAGCGAGTGAATTCCAACAGCGGTTCCATATGCCTGACCAGTTCTTGCGTCGGCCATTCGCTCCTGCGCCACAGGCCCTCGTACAACCGGAATTTGTTGACGAAGCGCCTCTTGCTGCGCGGCGCAAGAAGGATCTTCTGTGGAAACACACGATAGCCGAGGAAAGGAATCCCCTTGTCGCAGCGGTTCAGCTGAAAATCCGGCTTCACCGCAAGGGACAGGCGATTCCTCAAGAATTCCTTCACCGCTGGCAATTCCTCCCTTAGTAGCCGTTTCCGGTCATCCCCGAAGAGAAGAAAATCGTCCATATATCGGACGTAGCCGCGTACCCTTCTATCTTCCTTGATCCAGTGGTCGAAGACGGACAGATAGAAATTCGCCAGATGCTGAGATACCAAGTTGCCGATGGGCAGTCCCTTACCTTCGGCTGTTTTGTATGTCCCGAGAATGTCGGCAAACAGGTTCAACACATCATACTCCCGGAAACGCCGCGCCAGGGCGGCAAGTAAAATGTCGTGATCGATGGAATCGAAGTATTTGCGGACATCGAGCTTGAGAAACCATACGAAGCGGCCTGCTTCCGCCACTCCCGCAGCCTGACGAAAAGTGCGAAATCCTCCGGGGAGAGGATTTCCCGGTAGTCGACCTTGCTCCGGTTTTCGCCCTTCTTGTATTCCTTATCTCCTGAATAAGGCAAGTATTCCATAGCAAGGCACCACATAGAGCTTGTCCCCTGGCTGAGGAATTCCTTATGAATGGTCAGCGCCCGGACGGATCGCAGAAAGCCGTTCAATTCCCCTTCCGACTCTTCGAACTGCGTGATGGGGATATGGAAAAATTTAAACTGGACGGCCATTTGCTTGATCCCCGGATATTCTGTTTAACGGTAGCCCTTCGACTGCTCCAGCGAATCGTCACCGTCGATAAGGCCGGCTCCGCCTTCGTCCTTATGCGCCGGCGCCATTCGCTTCCGCCCTGCCCACTCAATGACCTGGGGGCACAACAAGCCGGAGACCAAGGTCGTCGTAGCGGAAGTCCGGCTTGAACCTGAAGCGGAACGACGCACGCGCAAGCCTGGCACCGCTGTTCCAGCTACCACCGCGGAGGACACGCCTGGAACCTGAAGACGGCCCCTCAGGATTGCTAATGCGGTAGGCTGAATAGTTAGCATACCAATCGCTGCACCATTCCCAGACGTTGCCGGTCATGTCGTAAAGACCCAGGCCGTTGGGCTGCTTCTGCCCCACGGGGTGAGTTTTACTGCCGGAATTGGTACTATACCAGGCATAACTCCCCAGGGACGATTCGCTGGTTGTTCCCGCCCATTTCTCCTTCTTGCCGCCGCTCCGGGCGGCGTATTCCCATTCCGCCTCCGTGGGCAGGCGGTATTTCTTACCACTGCTGCGGTTGAGCTTTTCGATAAAGGTCTGCGCGTCATTCCACGACATATTTTCCACGGGGCAGCCATCGCCGCAACTGCTAAAATAGGACGGGTTGCTCCCCATCACCCGTTTCCACTGCCCCTGGGTTACCTCGTACTTACCCATATAGAAGTCGCCGACGCAGGCCTCGTGAACTGGCTTCTCGTCAGCATCGCCATCGCCGAAGACGTCCCCCATCTGGAAGCACCCGCCTTTGACGAAGATGAAATCCATTCCCGTGGTTTTATCCGTGAAGACCTTGCCGCCCCCCGCCGAAAGATCCCATTTGAACTCCGCGTCCAGGCCACGTGGAAATTCCTGGAGAACATTCCAGTAGAGGGTTTTCCCCTTGCCCGGCGTCACCTTACCGAAGGCCCCATCCAGATGGAGGTCCGCATGCTTATATACCCTGCCGTTCAGGGTGATCGTCAAGTTTACCTCCGCTTCTGTCTCACCCGCCTCGGAGGCGATATCGTAGACGAATTTGATCCGGTTCCCCTCCTGTGACACCCGGACGTTTTCCACCTCCGCGGCAAACAGGGTCGAAACGCCCATGAAAACCATGACTGTCAACAACATCCATACATTCCGCTTTTTCATTATCACCTCGGTTAGGGGGAACTTGCATCATGCATCATTCTTCTTGCTGATAGCCTTCCTTCAGGAGGAATTCCTTTGGCCGGACAACTTGAATCCCTTGGAATAATGATAATGCAAGCAAGTGTTTATCTCCCGAGATAATATAGTCGGCAGGACCATCGACAGCACATTCAAGAAATATGTTGTCTGTCGGATCGGCTGTAATTTCCGTCAGGATGGTATGGCTCTCGATACGTACCGTCCTTAACCGTAATTCCCTGACAAACGGCAGTATTTCCGCAGAAGTCAGACCAAATTTTGGATATCCGAGAACCCGGATAAACTCCTTTTCCATTTTCTCACTGATCAGCATGACCAATTGCCCTTTTCTGACCAAATCATACACTAGACGCGGTGGTCCCTGCCAGAATAGCGCGGCAATGATCACATTGGTGTCCAGAATCACCCGTTTCAACTGAGACCTCGGGATTCATGGACAATGCTTTCAATATCTTCCAAAGATAGAGCGGCAATACCCTTGTCTTTTGCCAGGGATTCGGCAAATTCGTAGATATCGTGATTGTTCACGGGCAGAAGCACGACATCGAAGACGCTGCCGATCTGCTTTGAAGCCTCTGCGGGCAGGGATAGATGCCCGTCGGGCAATACTTTCCCAATAAATCTGATAACTTCGGCTTTCATATCAATAACCCTCCCTGCATTATTTTATTTTTCTCACTGTCCCACGACTTCGTATGGTAGGATCGCCTCCTCACAATGGTCGGCCATATCCGCCAGACGCTGAAAAAAAGCGTCGACAGGCATTGGCTCCGTGGAAGAAAACATCTCCAGGATCGAGAAGTCCTGTTCCTTGTCCCAGGCAATAACGAGAATGGCCTCTGCATCCCTGGTATGTCCCGGAAGGGGATGCATCTCCAAGTCCACCTTGCCGCCCTTTGCCGGGAAAACAAATTCTTTCCCGGGCATCACGCGGTTGTCGCTTTCATACCGATTGGGAAAAACCAGCGAAACGCGGTCATCAGCCATGATATTGAAGATGGCGATTCCAGACCCTTTTGTTGTCCGGACAGTCACTTTCGCCTTTTCCCCGGACCTGAAGACCGTATTGTTCAACAGGGCCTGCAATCCGATTGCTTTTGCCTTCTTCGGAATATAGATGTCGGCGGTGATCCGGACCCGGTATTCCGGGATGGGGGCAGTTGAAGAATCCTTCTGGTACTGACCTAGAGGCAGCCAATTGGCCTTTTCATGGACGATAAATCCCCGTGCATAGGTTTTGATAAAATCGGCGGTAACTGTGTAATTCGTAACAAGGGTCCCGGACGATACGGAGACGCCTGCGGCCTGCTCAATAGCAGCAGCCCTGGCCCGTTGCAGTGCCGTCAACTGGGATTGCTCGGCGCTCATCCCGACGATGGCGCAGGCCCCCTCCGCCTGGATGCCTTTAACAGTTTCACCGGATCGAATCGACGTGCTTTGGGCTAATGATGATCCGTGGGCAAGAAAAAAGACAAGCGCAATAGCTATAATATGGTCAAATCGCTTCATTATTGATTGCCATTTCATGTGGATTTAGGCCATCTATAAATGAAATGTGATGGTTTATCAACAAAAATGAACGGCTGACGTTTGGATCAGGAAATGATCCTTCCGGCTCTTCAAAAAAAGAAGATTGTTTATTAACAAATGAAATCTTGCATTTTCTTCACGGTTGACCATTTACTGACTTCAGGAAGGCTTCCGTAAACTCGTTCCTCCCCAAAAAGTACCACCTTTTGATCGATTATCAATATTTGGACAGGAAAGTCAACCTTCGAATAGTTTCGGATGCATCACAAAAAGAATAGCTGTTTCCCCTGCTATCGGCTTAACTTCGAACCGACAATCCGATTTAGGCTGACACCTGATTCGGATGCCTGAATGGCAAGATTTCTGTGAATCTCAGGAGGAACTCGCACCATAAATTTACCGCTGTATCTTTTACAAGCAATCGGTTGAGGTATCTCCTCACCGCTGTGCGCCATGTCTTTGATAACGCTCTCGACAGTTACTCGGATGCCCTTTAGAGCCGATTCCGGTGTTTTATCCAACCAGCTCAAGCTAGGAAATTCGGCACATAGACCTACATATTCCTGATCATCTTCAGACCAGGTTACTCGATATGTATAACGATCATTTTTCAGTGGCATGTTCAACCTCCAACTTCTCAATAGCCAAAAGTACTTGTTTTACTTGGTACGCCTTAGCCTTCCCTTTATTATTCTGTATGTTAATCCTTGGATTTCCCTTCCATGGAGTTTTGTAAACATGGTGACTTCCTTCCTTTTGTCGTGCCTGACCGAAATAATAGATACAGACCTTGCTCAAGTCAGCAAACCGAACATCCGATGGATTGTTTTTCATCTGTGTAAGAATATCTTCGATTTTGGCCATGTCCTATATAGTATCAATATTGATATTTATGTCAAGGCTTTTTTGTTTTGTGTTATAATTACGAAAAGATTCCGGGCTTATGGAAATTCTATCCAATATTTATGAACCCCAAAGACCTCAATGTTCCCGTTGGTCATGCTGGACAATCCTATTTCCCGAACAGGATGTCCATCCATCGGATTGCCTCGGAATCGTCGATCATGGAATCACTTTTCCTGTGTTTGGATTTGTATCAAGAATCAGATGATTTGCCAAAACCTGAATAAATAAGATGGATAGTGCCGCAAGCAGCAGGGTATTATTCGTCATGACGGACTCGCGGCAAGCCGCGGGGAATGCACCCGCAGCGATTCAATATAAAAAATCCCACCATCTCTCTTTGAAAAAGGGGAATGGTGGGATTTTCATGCTGCATTAAGCCCGCTGCGGGCATGGTGGTTAGTAGCGGTACTGCTCCGGTTTAAAGGGACCTTTAATGGAGACGCCGAGATAATTCGACTGCTCTTTCGTCAGCTTGGTCAGTTTGGCCCCAAGCCGGCCCAGGTGGAGCCTCGCCACTTCTTCGTCCAGGATCTTGGGCAGAATGTACACTCCCGGTTTATACCTGTTCTTCACTAATTCTATCTGGGCCATACATTGGTTGGTAAAGCTGTTGCTCATAACGAAACTGGGATGACCCGTGGCGCAACCGAGATTCACGAGACGCCCTTCCGCCAGAACAATGATCGACCGTCCCGAGGCGAGAGTCCATTTATCCACCTGGGGCTTGATCGTTTTTTTCTTGCACTTCTTGCTGTTCTCCAGGTAATGCATGGCGATCTCGCTGTCGAAATGACCAATATTGCAGATGATCGCTTCGTCTTTCATCTTTTCCATGTGGGCGCCGGAAATCACCTCGCAGCATCCCGTTGCCGTCACAAAGATATCCGCCGCAGACACGACATCTTCCAAAGTTACCACCTCGTAGCCTTCCATGGCCGCCTGGAGGGCACAGATGGGATCGATCTCAGTGATGACCACCCGGGCGCCGAATCCTCTCATCGATTGCGCCGAGCCCTTGCCGACATCGCCGTAGCCGCAGATCACTACGAGCTTCCCGGCCACCATGACGTCCGTCGCCCTCTTGATACCGTCAACAAGGGATTCGCGACAGCCATAGAGGTTGTCGAATTTGGATTTTGTAACCGAATCGTTGACATTAATCGCGGGAAAGAGGAGTTCCCCATTTTTTTGCATCTGATATAAACGGTGAACGCCTGTCGTCGTTTCTTCGGAAACGCCGATCACGTTGGCCGCAACCTTCTGCCAGCGCTGCTTTCCTTTTTTATATCCCTGGGCGAGGCGCTCCATTATAATGCGAAATTCCTTGTTCTCGGGGATGTCCTTGAGAATGTCCGGGTTCTTTTCCACTTTGACGCCCTGATGGATAAGGAGCGTGGCGTCGCCGCCGTCATCGACAAGCAAGTCGGGACCCGTCCCGTCGGGCCAGGTAATCGCCTGTTCCGTGCACCACCAGTACTCCTCCAGGGTTTCTCCCTTCCAGGCGAATACGGCCGCCGTACCCGCTTTGGCAATGGCCGCGGCGGCGTGATCCTGGGTCGAGAATATATTGCAGGTGGCCCAGCGGAGATCGGCCCCCAATTCCTTGAGGGTCTCGATGAGCATCGCCGTTTGAATAGTCATGTGCAGGCTGCCCATGATCTTTTTTCCCTGCAAGGGTTTCTTGGGGCCGTATTTTTTGCGGACCGCCATGAGCCCGGGCATTTCATTTTCCGCCAACTCCATTTCCTTGCGTCCCCAGTCGGCCAAGCCGATGTCGGCGACTTTGTATGGCACTGATAGGTCAATCTTTTTGTAAGCCACTTAATTGTTCCTCCGAATAATCTTTTTAGTTATGCAAGGCCGGCCGCGGTCTTCAGGGCCTCCACCTTATCCGTTTTCTCCCAGAGAAAATCATCCATGAAGAGTGTCCTGGGAATCTTTTTATACGTTCTGCTATTTAGTAAATCGAAATTTTCGATCATCCCCCGGGGGGTGAGATCAAAGATCTCGGCAATCATATCCGCCAATTCATGATCCGCGATTTGCCCCGATCCGAAGGTATTGACATAGATCGAAATGGGCTTGGCGATCCCGATGGCGTAGGCGACCTGGACGGAGCACTTCTTTGCCAGCCCGGCGGCGACAATGTTTTTCGCTACATAACGAGTCCCAAAAGTCGCTGAACAGTCAACTTTTTCCGGTGTCTTGTTCACAACCGCCCCGCCGCCTATCTGGGCCCCCGGATAACCTCCGTAAAGTTGCACCACCAGTTTCCTTCCCGTTACCCCTGAATCGGCGGCGCTGCAAGAATTGATTGCCTGCCATTCACCGGTCGGGTTGAAGAGAAAGACTGTTTTGTCGTCCACATGATCTTGCAAGGCTTCCATGGCAATATCGCGGGCAACGTGCTCGATGGTGCTGCGGAACGTATCAGGAACCTGGCGATAATCAACGGCATTGGACATGAGGATCGTCGCCACGCGGACCGGGACCATTTTTTCGTCGTATTCCACGGTCACCTGACCTTTGCCATCGGGGGCAAAAACGGGATTGCCGCAATATTCAAATGCCCTCATCAGACGGTTTCCAAGCACATAGGGGAGGGGCAACAACTCCGGCGTCTCATCACAGGCAAAACCGTAAATAATACCTTGATCACCGGCGCCGATCTCCTGATGTTTTCCCAGTCCGGCCCTGGTCCCGATATTGATGTCCGGGGACTGGGGAATCATAGCGTTGAGAATCCCCATCGAACTGCCATTGAGACCAACAGCCGAGTCTCTGTAACCCAGAGAAAGGACCGTTTTCCGAGTGACCTTCTCGATGTCCACATAACTTCTCGTGGCGACCTCCCCGCCGATGACACAGAGGCCCTTGCCAAGAAAGACCTCCAGTCCGCAGTGGGGCATATCATCTATGGTCATGCCTATCTTCTTTTCTTCAGACAGAATCTCGGCAATAATATTGGCGGCGATGGCATCGCAGACCATATCCGGATGTCCGACTTTGACGCTCTCCGACGTGATGTACATGGGCGCATCTCCTTTTATGACATTCTCAGTCGGCCTATTAACACAACCCTTTGAATGACTTCAATAGCTTTTTAAATGAAATTATATCTTGAGAATTTGGGGCTGGACAATTCCGCAGGAAATGACATAGGTGAGGGCCTCTTCGACGGTCATGTTGACCTCAATTAGATCCCGATCGGGAATCACCAACAGATAGCCCGAGGTGGGGTTGGGGGTGGTGGGAACAAAAACATTGGTGCAGGGCTGCCCGACATGGCGCCAGATCCGATCATGGGCCGGGCCGGTAACAAAGCCCACGGTGTAAGCGCCGGGGCGGGGAAACTCCACGAGGACGACCTTCTTGAAACTCCGGCTTTTGTTGACAAACATTCTGTCCACAACCTGCTTGGCCCCGTCATAAACACTCCTTATTACGGGTATTTTGTGAAAGACGGACTCCCCAAAGTTGACAATCCTGTTCCCGATATAGCTCTTCATTATCAGTCCGGCGATAAAAATCAGCAGAATAACGAAAATAACGCCGAGTCCGGGGATATGAAATTGTAACAGGGTATCAGGATGAAAACGGTTAGGTATGATCCGAAGCAGGTTATCCATAAGGGAAATAAGAAAAAAGATGACATACAAACTCAGACCGATGGGAATCGTCGCCACCAGGCCGGCAATAAATATCTGTCTGATTTTCTTTCTCATTTTCCCTTAATATCCCGGATACACAAACGGGCAAGGCACATACCAGCCCTGCCCGGATCTCACCGACTTAAGATGGTCCTCAATATCTGCTTGTCAGCTTGTTTTCTTGATCTTGTTATTGCCGTCGAGGAGAACGCATTTAGGCGACCAGTCCTTGAGCTCCGAAGCCTCGGCGGTAACATAAGTCGCGATAATGATCACGTCTCCCTTTGATGCCTTGTGGGCTGCGGCGCCATTTAAACAGAAAGTACCCGACCCTCGGGGGGCCTTGATCGCGTAGGTGGTAAAGCGTTCGCCATTGGTAACATTATAGATGGCGACCTTTTCGTAGGGAATGATGTCCGCCGCTTCCAGCAGGCCCTCATCAATGGAAATGCTTCCCTCGTAGTGCAGATCCGCATCTGTTACGACGGCTCTATGTAGTTTTGATTTCAGCATGAACCTCTGCATAGACTTCTACCCCTTTTTCATATCTCCAGAGGATCTCCGAAGACGTAATTATCGATCAAACGGGCCGCCCCCACCCGCACGGCCAGGGCAATTACGGCCTCGCTGTCCAATCTCTCGATGTCCTTCATGGTCCTGGTATCACAGATCCGCGCGTAATCGACACGGGCATGAGGGTGATCCCCGATAAAGGCCCGAACCTTGTTAAGGATTACCCCGGCATCCCTTTCACCACGGTCATACATCTCCTTCGCCATCTTCAGGGATCGACTGAGACTCAAGGCCGACTCCCGTTCCTCAGGCTTGAGGTAAATATTCCGGGAACTCATGGCCAGACCGTCCATCTCCCTCGTCGTCTCCATGGCGGCGACTTCCAGATCCATATTGAGATCGATGACCATTCTCTTGATGGCTGTCAGTTGCTGAAAATCCTTCTTGCCGAAAATCGTGACATGGGGCTTGACCATATTGAAGAGCTTGCAGCACACCGTGGTAACGCCCCGGAAATGCCCGGGCCGGGAAAGGCCGCAGAGGTTCTCCGTAACCCCTTCCACATTTACATAGGTCTGATAGTTCTCAGGATACATCTCATCGTTGGGGGGATAGAAGATGACATCGACACCCACGCTTGCCGCCATTTCCCTGTCTCTTTCAAAATCACGGGGATACTTTGCCAGGTCCTCGTTGGGACCAAACTGGGTTGGATTAACGTAGATACTTATGACCAGACAATCCCCCCGTTTTCGTCCGACTCTCATTAGATCCAGATGGCCCTCATGAAAGTAGCCCATGGTCGGGACAAAGGCGATTTTCTTCCCCGCAATCCTCAAGGACTCAGCATAAGCCTGCATTTCCTTGACCGTCTCGATAATCTTCATAGGCCCACTCCTCTTCAAACCAAAAAAAGCCTCGCCGTCGCTGACGGGAGGCCTGGAATTTCGTCCCTGTTACATTCCTTAAACCCTCCGTCCCAGTCCCTTACGGGATCCAAGCGGTGATTTCCCCACTAACAGAACTGCAAAACATCGTCAAGGGTTTTTTACGGGATTATTTTCAACAGCAAATGATGTACTTATTGCCACCGCGCTTTTTTGCCTCGTACATGGCCATATCGGCCTTTTTGACCAAGGTGTCGAAGTCTTGACCATCCCGGGGATAGAGGGCGATACCGATGCTCGTTCTGATCGCAAAAAAAAGCTCGCCCACTTTTACGGGCACTTGAAAAGCGTCGATGATCTTTTGCCCCAGTTTTTCCAAATCCTCAACCTGCCTGATGCCGGGCAGGAGAATCATGAATTCATCACCACCCATGCGGGCAACGGTATCCCCTTCCCGAAGCTGCTTTTTGACGCCCTCAACAAAGGCGCAGAGGATGCAGTCGCCCATGTAGTGGCCATAAGAATCATTGATCTCTTTGAATTTATCAAGGTCCAGCATCATCACCGCCAGATGTTCCCGATTTCGTTTCGCCTGGGAAAGAGCCAGGATGAGGCGGTCATGAAAGAGAATCCGGTTCGGCAAGCCGGTCAGGGCGTCATGATAGGCCATCCACTGAATCGTCTCCTCCGCCTTTCTTCGCTCCGTTACATCATGAAGAATACCCATGAAACCGGTTGGCTTTCCCTTGCTGTCTTTTCTGAGAGAGACGGAAATCTCCACATATTGTTCCTTTCCGTCCGGACGGTTGACTCGATTGACCAGTCCCTTTTCCGGCTCACCGGTACTGAAGACGCGATGGAAGATGCTATAAAGCTCTCCCTCCTCCTCTTCAACAGCAAATTCCTTGAAATTCACACCGATGAGCTTATGATGGGGTACACCAGTAATTCGTGCGCAGGAATCGTTCATAAACTGGACATTCCCTTTCAGGTCGACTTCGTAATAACCGTCCCCAATATTTTCGATGATGGCCCGGTATCGTTCCTCACTGGCCTTCAGGGCATCCTGTGCCAATTTCCGATCAGTAATGTCGATAGTTGTCCCCTCATAATGGAGGACCTTGCCGCTATTGTCCAAGGCAACCCGGGCATTGACGGACACCCAGAATATCGCCCCATCTTTTCTGAAAGTGGCGTGTTCGAAATCTTCCACAAAACCTTGTTTTTCTATCGTCTCTTTGAAATATTCACGATCGTCAGGATACGCATAATGCTTTGCACCAATGTCCGTAACCGATTCGATCATCTCCTCCGGCGATGCGAAGCCACACATTTTTGCCAGGGCATGATTGACATGGACAAACCGGCCTTCAGGAGTGCTCTGGAACATACCCACCACGGCATTATCAAATATTTGGCGGTATTTGAATTCACTTTCTTTCAGGTCTTGCTTTGCCTGTTTGATATTCGTTATATCTCGGACAATGCCCTGCAACAGAACCTTTCCGGCAATATCGAGGCGGCTCAAACTCACCTCGGCGTAGAAAGGGGTCCCGTCGTAACGGCAATGGATCCATTCAAATAGCTGGGACTCACCCCGCAGCGCCGCATCCATTCTTTACCTTGATTTTTCAGTGGAACTCGCCCCATCGAACTGTAGGGGCGCTGAGAAACGATCGGGCGTTGCTCCGACAAGGTTTTCCCGTTTGCACTTGAAGACTTCCAGGGCCCGATTATTGCAGTCCGTAAACACGTAGTCTTCCATGACGAAAATGGCGTCTTTGGCTCCTTCGAACAGCGTCTTGTAACGCATTTTCTGTTCAGATAACACCGCCTCCGCTTGCTTCTTTTCCGTCACGTCCATGGAATTACCCAGAATGGCCGGTTTCCCCTGGTAGGTGATGGATATAACCGTCTCCATGATCCAACGGGTCTGCCAGTCCCTGGTAATAATCCGGAATTCGTAGGGTTCTGTTCTTAGACCTTTAAGCATCTCCCCGGCCAGCCTACTCACGAGTTCTCTGTCTTCGTGATGAACGATACTGAAGGCCTCTCGACACACGAGTTCCATAGGCCTGTATCCTGCGTAGGAGGCGGCATTCCGGTTGAGGTAGCTAAAACGACCGTCCTGGA
>JANXZC010000012.1 GCA_025355725.1 Syntrophus sp. (in: bacteria) | reverse complement strand
GATTGATTCAATTTTGGATTGACACATGAAGAACGGAGCCGCTGCGCGATTAAATGATTAACCTATGGGGTTTCAATCGAGGTGTTAACTCTACAAGCTGCCAAAATTCAGCAACGGGGGCCACTCAACACCAGATTGAATGGAATTGTCAATGTAAAATAAATAACCAGTTCTGTGCTCCAGCCTCGGCATCTACCGCGCAGCGGTTTAGTTCTTCCATCCATAATCCTTGATTCTGGCAACCGTCAAGCACTGAACAGTTGTGAAAGAGAGCCATTCAACATTTTAGGCATGGTCAGAATAAACATGAAAATGTCAAAATTTTCCGAAACCGCTTATGTTCTCCTTTCCGGAGGGCAAGATTCCTTTGTATGCCTGGTATGGGCATTACAGAATTTTGAAACTGTCGAAACCATCGGCATCAACTATGGCCAGCGGCATAGCCGGGAATTGGATTATGCCGCCAAAATCGCCGCTCATTTTGAGGTGCGGCATACCGTCTACGATATCGGAAACTTTATGAAAGCGATTGCCGACAGTACCCTGCTTGATCAGGGCGACCATAGTCACAGCCATCCGTTAGCCGCCAACCTGCCGGCGAGTTTTGTTCCCAACCGGAACGGATTGTTTCTGACGATTATTGCCAATCATGCCTTTCGAAAGGGCGAGCAGCGGATTAACTTGGTTACAGGCACGTGCGAAACGGACTTTTCCGGGTATCCGGATTGCCGCGACAATTATATCAAGGCAAAAGCCGTGGAACTTTCGCTTGGCCTCGACCGTCCGGTAACCATTTGCACCCCCTTGATGTGGAAAAACAAGGCCAAGGTCTTTGAAATGGCCTATAACGCCGGTAAAATTAAGGAATTAATTGAACTTACCTTGACCTGCTATAATGGCAACGAACAGATGAATGCATGGGGCCGTGGTTGCACTCAATGCCCGGCCTGCCGGCTCCGGGAAAAAGGATTCGCAGAATTCCGGCAGACCCATCCCCACCCCCTCCCCTTGAAGGGGAGGGAGATCATTAAGTGAATTAATTCAAGCGTATAAGGTTGTATTTCTAGGTGGAAGCAAATAAGGACATCTATTATTTATCCGAGCACTTTGTCTCCCTTCAGGGGGAAGGAAACTGTGCCGGGCTAAACAGCCTTTTCCTCCGTTTTCATTTCTGTAATTTGACCTGTACATGGTGCGATACGAAGTATACCTGGTTTGCCGCTTCCGGCAAATTTCAGCCTTATTCTTCCGAAGAACTTAAAGCGCTAATCCGTGCGCACAATACCCGGCATGTAATTTTAACCGGGGGTGAGCCGACTCTTTACCGGCTTGATGACCTTGTTGTGCCGGGGAAAAAATATCACGTAGAGAGCAACGGTGTTTTTATTCCCACCGAGCCCTTAGCTGTCACCATCGCCGACGGGACGGTTTTTAGGCGCGAGGGAATGGACGAATCAGTAATACGTCATTTTAATTGGGTAATCTCGCCTAAATTGTCGAATGCACGACAACAAATCAACGCGCAAAGTCTAAATTATTGGGCAGAAAAGGATTATTGCATATTTAAGTTCATCATCCGGGATGCGTCGGATCTGGACGAAATAGATAGTACTTTAAAAAGGTTTAACATTGCCGGGAATAAAGTGTATGTTGGCCTGGAAGGGCAAAGCTTGGAATCGCAATTAAAACCGGCCCTGGTTGATGAAATAATCAGACGGGGCTTTAACTTTTCGCCACGTCTGCACGTGATGCTGTGGGGCGCAAGGAGAGGGAAATGAACAATTTTCCGGCAATCCGAATCGTAGCCGAAATTCGTTAAAATTATGGGGTACATGGATGAAATACTTAATAAGCAGGACCTTTAAATTCGAGGCCGCCCACCGGCTGCTGAAAAATTATACCGGCAAGTGTACCAATAATCACGGCCATTCCTGGCTGATCAAGCTGCACCTGGAAGGCGACAACCTCGATGATAAGGACATGCTTATTGACTTTCAGGAATTGAAAATCCTGAAATCCTGGATCGATGAAAACCTGGACCATGCCTCTTTGCTGTGGGAAAATGACCCCATGTGCCAATATATCAAAGAATCGGGACAACGGATTTATGTCACGAAAAAAAATCCCACCTCCGAACATATTGCGGAAGTAGTCTTACATGAGGCGATCCGCTTATTCGAAAATTCGCGAATCAAAGTACAGTGCGTAGAGGTAAATGAAACCTGCACCACCGGGGCAAAGATAATGCCCTGATTCCAAATAAACGTTGATAATTTGGGGATTAAGAACATTTTATGGAAAATTTTCATTATTTGGGTAAAAAAGTAAACGCCCCTTCAAAACAGCTTGATACCTTTCCCAAACCCGTTAACGTGCGAACGGTGAAATTCGCGAGCAATGAGCTAACCAGCGTCTGCCCTGTCACTCATCAGCCCGATTTCAATACGGTAACCATTGAATTTGCCCCGGATAAACTTTGCATCGAAAGCAAAAGTCTAAAACTCTACCTGTGGTCGTTCCGCGAAGAACCCATATTTGCGGAAGGATTGGCCAACACGATCTCCGAAGACATTTTCACTGCCGTTCAGCCCTTCTGGTGCAGGATAACGCTGGTGCAAAATATCAGAGGAGGAATGCAGTTATCTGTTGTTGCTGAAAAAAAAGCAGTGGCATTTTTAAGGGAGATTGATTAAGGAGGGGCACCAATATTGAAGGAGTAATTTTTTTATGACCAAAACAACAAAACCTGCGTCCTTTCGCGGGGCATCCCGCTATGTCCTCGATGATGAATTGGCAAAAATCGTAAATGTTTCCATGGCCCTGGAAATGCCGCTCCTCCTGAAGGGGGAGCCGGGCACGGGGAAGACCATGCTGGCCCATGCCATTACGGAAAGCATGAAGATGCCCCTCATCACCTTGAATGTGAAATCGAGCATGAAACTCGTGGAGGCCCTCTATCAGTACGACACCCTGACC
Source organism: Syntrophus sp. (in: bacteria) (assembly GCA_025355725.1). Lineage (GTDB taxonomy): Bacteria > Desulfobacterota > Syntrophia > Syntrophales > UBA8958 > UBA8958. Next base: position 34,461 of record JANXZC010000012.1, on the reverse strand, counting down.
CGCCTCAACGACAGCCGTTTCGGAGATTCCAAGCGGAATGTCAGCGATATCGAGGCCTACATCCGCATGGGAAAGATCGGTCAGGCCTTTGTTTCCGATGTCCGGACCGTCCTTTTGATCGACGAAATCGACAAGGCCGACACGGACTTTCAGGATGATATGCTGGACGTCCTCGATCAGATGCAATTCGACATCATCGAGATCGACAAGACCGTCACGGCCAAACACCGCCCGGTGATCATCATCACCTCAAACGCTAAAAAGGATCTCTCCGATCCCTTCCTGGGGCGCTGCAACTTCCACCACATCGCCTTCCCCGATCCGGAAATGATGCGCCTGATCATCAACGTCCATTTTCCCAATATAGACGAAGAACTCGTGGGGGCCTCCGTCGCCGCCTTCTACCGCCTCCGGGAAATGCGGGGGATCGAGAAGAAACCGGCAACCCGGGAGTTGATCAACTGGCGCCGGGCCTTGAAGAACGATCCCGATTTCCGGCCCAAGGTCCTGCAACAGGGCAAGATCCCCTACCTTGGCATCCTCTTCAAGAAAAGTGCCGATCTTATCCAGGCGGCGCAGCAGTTGGGCAGGAGCGCGTTTTAATGTTTGTCGATTTTTTCTATACCCTCCGGGACCGGGGAATTCCGGTCACCCCGACCTCGTTTCTGAGGCTCCACAAGGCCCTCAGCCTGGGTCTGGTCCAGTCCATGGAAGACTTCTACACGGCGGCGCGGGCCATCCTGGTTAAAAGTGAAAGGTATTTCGACAGCTACGATCAGATCTTTGCCCATCATTTCAAGGGGGTGGAGCTTCATGACCCCACGGCCGTCGAATTGACGGAAATCGCCCGGGCCATGCTCGACGAATGGCTGAAAAATCCGGGGGATATGGCCAGGGCCCTGGGGTTGGATGAGGCGGAGTTGCAGAAGATGACGCCGGAAGAGTTGATCCAGTATTTTCTCGACCGCCTGAAGGAACAGACGGAGGCCCACCACGGGGGCAACAAATGGATCGGGACGCGGGGAACATCGCCGGTCGGCCATTCGGGCCATCATCCCGGGGGGATGCGCGTGGGCGGACAGTCCCGGAACAAATCCGCCGTCAAGGTAGCCCTGGAGCGGCGTTACCGGGATTATTCCCAGGAGGGACCCCTCACGGAATTTCAGATGGGCGAAGCCCTGAAGAGGCTCCGGCGGATGACGCCCACCGGTCCCAAGGACACCGTCAATGTCGATAAAACCATCTATCAGACCATGCGCAACGCCGGGGAGATCGAGATTGTCTTCGACCGCCGTCTGAAGGACCGCATGAAGATTGTCCTCCTCATCGACAACGGCGGCTGGTCCATGGAACCCTACGTGGGAATCGTCCAGACCCTGTTCCATTACGCCCGATCTCAGTTTAAGGATCTTAAGATCTATTTTTTCCATAACACGATCTACAGCCGCGTCTGGGCGGACCCCCAGCGGTATCACAAGCCCGAACTTCTTGATGATTTCCTCAGAAAAGACCCGGAAACGAGGCTGATCCTGGTCGGAGACGCCAGCATGGCCCCCTATGAACTCATGCATATGAACGGGGCCATTTATGTCGATCAGCAACCCACCGGGGCCAGCATCGACCGGATGAAATTCCTTGCCCGGACCTTCCGCCACGCCGTCTGGCTCAATCCCGTGCCCCAGGACGAATGGGAGATGACCTGGACCATCGGCATCGTCCGGCAGGTATTCCCCATGTTCGAGCTGACCCTGGATGGCCTGGAAAAATCCATTCTCCACCTCATGGCTAAGCACTGATAACTTTCCTGACCACTTTCCCGATTGACATGTCGTGGGGGAAACCCTATGATGTCAATCAAATAAAATGTGACACATAATTGATAATCCCGCAGGCCGTTTCTGCAGAATTTGACCATGATTGAAAATTTTATTGAAAATGCGTCATCATACGTTCAGACCTCCATGTTGCTGGCATATCTGGCCGTGTATCTGGGCGGGGTGCTGGTAAGCTTCACCCCCTGCACCTATCCGGTTGCCCCGATTACGGTCGCCTTCATCGGTGCCCACAGCAGCGGCTCAAAGATGAAAGGATTTGTTCTTTCCTTAATCTACGTCTTGGGAATGGCCCTGACCTATACGGCAATCGGCGCTGCGGCAGCCCTGACGGGGAAACTCTTCGGCCAGATGCAGAGCAATCCCTGGGTATATTTTTTTATGGCAAACGTGTGTATGATCATGGGGTTGTCCATGCTGGAAGTCTTTAATCTGCCGATTCGGACGCCCGATTTCATTGCCCGGCTTCAGCCCCGGGAAAAAAGGAAGGGGACCATCGGGGCATTTTTTGTCGGCGCCGCGTCGGGTCTCGTCATGGGGCCCTGTACGGCCCCGGTACTGGCCGTCCTCCTAAGTTTCGCCGCTACCCGGCAGAGCATTCCCTATGCCATGAGCCTCCTTTTTGTCTTCGCCTTCGGCATGGGTACCCTGCTGATCATCCTGGGAACCTCGGCAGGGCTGCTGGCGAATCTCCCCCGGTCCGGGATGTGGATGACCAGGGTGAGCCATATATCCGGCTGGATCATGATCGGGGTGGGGGAATATCTGCTGATTCAGGCGGGGATACTCTGGGGATAGAAGTCAAAAATCACGAAAATAATTGCATAAACTGAATTCCTGGGCAAGCCCGGAATGACAGAGAGTTGGAAAGGGAGTTTCTATGCCGAACCGCCATTTACACGTTTATTGGGTAACAGCGATCCTGTTAGTATTTCTTCTTGCCCCCTCCGGGTGTTTCGCCCAAGAGCAGGCGCCACGATTCAGCATCCGGGATGTCAACGGCCGGATCTTCAGCATGAATGACTACGGGAAGAAAACCGTTCTCCTGATCTTCAGTACGACCTGGTGCCCCTCCTGCCGGACGGAGATCCCCCATTTCAAGCAAATCTACCAAACTTACAGCCACCGGGGCCTGGAAATGGCCAACATCGACATCCAGGAGTCCCGGGACAAGGTCGCCCGCTTCGCAACCAAAAATCAACTGCCTTATCGGATCCTCTTGGATGAAAAGGGCGATGTTGCTTCGGCCTATGGGATTGTGGGCGTTCCCGCCATGATCCTCATCAAGGACGGCGTGGTGGTTACCAGAAATTATCGCCTGGTTGATGGAACTCTTGAAAAACTATTCAGGAAGTAACGAGAAATCTGAATGTCTGAACAGTTTACTCTATTTTGACAGGCACTTGCAGAGAACCAGGCAATTGCGCCCGTCCCGGACGAAGTAGCTCACATCATCCATAACCTGCGCTATTATATGCAACCCCATGCCTCCTTCGGGGAGGTTTGTTTTATTCCGGGGATCAAATTCCAGGTCTGTTTTTTTCTGAAGAAAATGAAGGGTTTCTCCCTCGTCACAAATCTCGAATTGAAGCCGTTTCTCATTCACGGAAATGACCACTTCAACGGGATGACCGGCCACCGACCCATAGGCATGTTTAATCGCGTTATTTACCGCCTCGACAACGGCCAGTTCTATCTGATAAACGACGATGTCGCCGAGTCCCAATTGGGAACAGATTCCGTGGACAGCGTAGCCGACCATGTGGACCTGATCGAGGCGGCTGTCAACACGGATACTGATGCTAACATCTTGTTTTGAAAGTGATTCCATTTTTTCTCACGTCTTGGACAGACTCGCCACGGCCTCCTCCTCGGAGGGCAGAATCTGAAAAACCCGGTTCATCCTTGTAAGCCGAAACAGACTCATCACCGTTTCCCGAGGATTGCAGATCACCAGATCACCTTCCCCGCCCATCGCCTTCAGAGATGAAACAATGGCCCCCAAACCGGTGCTGTCGATAAAATCCACCTCCGACAGATTGAGGACGATCCGCTTTTCTCCCCCCTGAATCAAATCGGCTATCTTAGCTTTAAAGGCAGTGGCGGAAGATGCGTCAATCCTTTTGTCCATCGGTTTAACGACCAATACCGCCCCTGTCTTGATTTGATCAATTCTCATGTCAACCTCCTCTATATTCTATCCCCAGGATAGTAATATCATCCCGGGGCTTAACACCGGAAAGAAAAGTGCCTATATCTTTGACAATTTCCTCCATCATCACAGCTATGGGCTTTTTTTTCATGGTTTCCAGCAGTTGATAAAACCTTTGTTCACCATAGAACGACCCTTGGGCATCCTGACATTCGCTAACGCCGTCGGTATAAAGGATGACCTTGTCGCCTTGGGTCAAAGAAACGGCCCCTTCCTCAAAGGGTACCCTCCCTCCCAAACCAATAATAGGTCCACCCTTGTCCAAAAGGTCATAAGGAGATCTTTCATGGAGATGCACAGGAGGGGGATGACCGGCGCTGCTGTAAGTAAGAACACCCTCACCCGCATCGAGGATTCCGTAAACCATGGTAAAATATTTATCAAAACGTTCGATGGGATACTCTTGGTCCAGGGCCGTCAGCACTTCTCCCGGGGAAGCGATATTGTTCTTGTTTTTGATGATCCGTCCGCTCAGCGGTTGCAGGGACTGGGAGACGGAGACCGTCACTAAGGCCGACGGGACGCCATGACCACTGACGTCGATCATGTAGAAGGCCAGCCGCTCGCCATCTCCATCAAGGGGGAAAACATTGAAGATATCGCCGCCGATGGCTTCACTGGGGATATATTTCCAGGCCATGTCAAAAGCCGCCGTTGTCGGCAACAGCTTTGGCAGAAGACTCTGCTGAATCCCCGCCGCCGCCTGGAGGTCTTCGTCTAAGCGCTGCTGTTTATCCACTAACTCCCGGTTCGCCACCATGACTTCCCTGGTCAAACGGCTGATTTTCAGGTGCGTGCGCACCCGGGCCAGGGCCTCTCCCCGGTCGAAGGGCTTGGTGATGTAATCCGCCCCGCCGATCTCCAGCCCTCTGATCTTATCCCGCGACTCCCCCAGGGCAGAGAGAAATATTACAGGGATATCCCTGGTTCGTGCCTCTTTTTTCAGGGTTTCACAGACCTCATAACCGTCCATGCCGGGCATCATGATGTCCAGCAGGATAAGATCCGGTTCGGCTGCGAGGGCTTTGGTCAGGCCATCCTGACCATCCGTGGCTGCCATGACTTCATAGCCCGCCTTCTCAAGGAAGCGGCCGATCAGATCCCGGCTGTCGTCACTGTCATCGATAACGAGAATCCGCTCGGCCATGATCTATATAACCCCCCAGATGTCCCGGCCGTATTCCCTGATCGTCCGGTCACTTGAAAATTTGCCCATCCGGGCGACGTTGAGGATGGCCTTCCGGGCCCAGAGCGATTGATCCTGATAATCCCGGTCCACCTGCCCCTGCGACTCGATATAGTGAAGAAAATCGGGCAGGTGAAAATAGTAATCCCCTTCGTTAAGGATCCGGTCGAAGACCCAGCGGAACAATCCCGGCTCCCGGGGAGAGAACCGGTCGTCCCGGAAGGTATCCATCACCCGACCGATGACGTCATGATGATGATACCATTCCCAGGGATCGTATGACCCTGATTGTTTATACTTTTCCACTTCGGCGATTTTCAGGCCGAAGATATGGATGTTTTCTTCCCCAACTTCCTCCATGATTTCAATATTGGCCCCATCCAGGGTTCCGATGGTCAGGGCGCCGTTGAGGGAGAATTTCATGTTTCCCGTCCCCGAAGCTTCGGTCCCGGCCGTGGAAATCTGTTCGCTCAAATCCGCCGCGGGGATTATTTTCTCCGCCAGGGAGACGCGATAATCGGGGATGAAAACGACCTTCATCATGTTCCCTACCCGCCGGTCGTTGTTGATCACATCCCCCAGGCTGTTGATAAGTTTGATGATCTGTTTGGCCTGCCAGTAACCGGGGGCCGCCTTCCCGGCAAAGATATGGGTACGGGGGATCAGCGGCGTCAATCCATCCTCTGTCATAAGGAGATATTCATGAATGATGTAGAGGATTTTCAGGAGTTGTCGCTTATATTCATGGATCCGCTTCGCCTGGACATCAAACAGAGTGTCCGCATCAATGACAATACCCGTCGTTGCGAATACAACCTCTCGTAAAGTCTCCTTATTTTTCTTTTTGACGTCCATGAATTCCTGCTGAAACACCGGATCTACGGCATAGGGTTCAAGACCCCGGAGGCAATCGAGATCGGTGATCCAGTCCGCCCCGATCGTCCGGGTAATGAGCCCGGCCAGGAGGGGGTTGGCCTTGAGGAGCCAGCGCCGCGGGGTGATGCCGTTGGTCTTGTTGCTGAATCGTTCCGGCCAGAGCTCATGAAAATCAGGAACCAGGGCCTTTTTAATCAGCTCGGAATGGAGGGCAGAGACGCCGTTGACGGCATGAGAACCGGTAATGGCCAAATGGGCCATCCGCACCTTCTTTTCTGGCCCTTCCTCGATGAGGGACATCCGTCGCATCCGGTCAAGATCGCCGGGCCACCGGTGCTTCACCTCCTCCAGAAGACGGCGGTTGATTTCATAGATGATCTGGAGATGCCGGGGCAGCACCTTCTCCAAGAGCGAAACGGGCCACTTTTCCAGGGCTTCGGACAGGAGGGTATGGTTTGTATAGCCAAGGGTCCCGACGGTGAGCTCCCAGGCACGCTCCCAGGGGAGCTCGTACTCATCCACAAACAGGCGCATCAATTCAACGACGGTCAGGGCGGGATGGGTGTCGTTCATCTGCATGGCCGTCTTTTCGGAAAAGGCGTCAAAGGTCGTGTGGGTGCGAAGATAACGGCGGACGACATCCCGGACTGCACAGGCGACAAGAAAATATTCCTGAATAAGGCGCAACTCCCGACCGGCGGCAAAGGTATCGGCGGGGTAGAGGACCTTGGAGACCGTTTCAGCAGCAATCTTTTCTTCCACAGCCCGGAAGTAGTCCCCATCATTGAAGATCTCCGTGCTGAATTCGGAGGAGGCCCGGGCGGCGTAGAGGCGCAGATAATTAACCGTCGTCCCGCCGTAGCCGACGATGGGCATATCATAGGGCACGCCGACGATCACCTGCCAGTCCAGCCACATGGGATTATACAAACCCTGCCGGTCGATCCCGTGTTCGATGCGCCCATAGAGGGGAACCACACAGGCCTCGTCGGCCCGTTCGATCTCCCAGGGGTCCTGCCGGGACGGCCAGAAATCGGGCTTCTCCTTCTGATAGCCGTCTTCGATCTCCTGTTTGAAAAGACCGTATTCATAGTGGAGACCGTAACCAAAGCCCGCAATCCCCAAGGTAGCCATGGAATCGAGGAAGCAGGCCGCCAGCCGACCCAGACCGCCGTTACCAAGCGGCGCATCCCGCTCTTCTTCACGGAGCTCTTCAATATCGAGTCCCTGTTCGGCAAGGGCATCCTGAAAGGCTTCATAGAGCTGCAAGTTCAGCAGATTATTACCCAGCGACCGCCCGATGAGAAATTCCATGGAAAGGTAATAGACCCGTTTCCGATCTTCTTGAACATAGCGTCTCTCCGTCTCGATCATCCCCGCGATAAGATGGTCCCGCACGGTCATGCAGAGAGGCTCAAAATAGTCCCGTTTCGTTGCCTTCGCGATATCCTTGCCCAGAGAATATTTGAGATGCCACAAGATAGACGTTGCCAAACCGGTCTTGGTATTGTTCAGCGGTTGATCCATTCTCGTCTCCATTTTACATTAAACGCTGAAAAGCTAACAGAATAAGGCTGAAACTCTTCACCATTAACTCCTCACCCCTCACTTCAAACTTGTGTAAGCCGCTATAGTTTCGAGGAGTTTCGCCTTCTTAACGGGCTTGTTCAAGTGGATATCGCAACCCGCGGCGATACTCTTTTCTACATCCTCTTTGAGGGCGAAGGCCGTCAGGGCGATGATGGGGGTATGCCGTCGACCTTGGGCCTCCTCCCAAGACCGGATGATCCTGGTTGCCGTGTAACCATCCATGACCGGCATCTGCATGTCCATCAGGACCAGATCATAGTCGCCGGCCTTGAACCTCTCCACGGCTATCTCTCCGTTTTCGGCAATATCCACGTGATAGGCAGTGTGCTTGAAATAGGCAATCATCAGGAAGCGGTTGTCTTCCGAGTCTTCAACAAGAAGGATACGCAGCGGGCGCTGATCGGGAGGCACCGCCGGATCGTGGTTTTTTATAGCGGCGGCCGGAACCATCCTCTTCTCCAAAGCCATTTTCATGGTCCCGGACTCTTCCAGACCTTGCTGTTTTCTGAACCGGGCCGTAAAGTGAAAAACACTCCCTTTGCCGACGGTGCTCTCCACCCAGATCCTGCCACCCATGAGTTCCGACAACTGCCTGGAAATGGTCAACCCCAATCCCGTTCCTCCATATCTTCTGGTTGTGGAAGAATCGGCCTGAGTAAAACGTTCAAAAATACTGTTTAATTTTTCCTGTGGAATTCCGATACCCGTATCTTTGACGGTAAAATGGAGGAGGCAATCCTGATCCTCCTGCTGATCCGTAATCTCCATTTCCCGGCTCACTTCCATGACCACTTCCCCCGCTTCGGTAAACTTGATGGCATTCCCGAGCAGGTTGAGCAATATCTGCTGGAGGCGTGCGGCGTCTCCCACCAAGGATTGACAAACCTCCGGAGCGATCCGGCAGACAAGTTCAATGTTTTTTTCGCGGGCACGGATATCAGCGACATCACAGGCTTTCTCCGCAACTTCACCAAGATTGAATGGCGACGCATCCAGGCTCAAGCGGCCAGACTCCACCTTTGACAGGTCAAGAATATCATTAATCAAGCTGAGGAGGTTCTCCCCGGCGGATCTGAAGAGCTCCAGGTACTGCTGCTGTTCCGGATTCAAGGGCGTTTCGGCCATCAGTTCCGCCATCCCGATAATGGCGTTCATGGGAGTCCGGATCTCATGGCTCATGCTGGCCAAAAATTCAGTCTTGGCTACGTTCGCCGCCTCGGCGGCTTCTTTTGCCTCCTGCAGGGCCAGCTCCGTCATCTTGAGAGAGGTTATATCCTCCTGCATTCCGACAAAGTATGTGATACTACCCGCTGCGTTCCGAATCGGAGAGATCGAAGCCGATGCCCAATAGAGCTCCCCGTTTTTCTTCTTATTATAGAATACACCATGCCATACCATGCCCGAGGTAATCGCATTCCACAGGAACTGGTATTCCTCGGAGGGCATGCGGTCCGATTTAAGGATCCGGGGATTTTGGCCCCAAACCTCTGCGGCCGTATATCCCGTTATCTCCGTGAAGCGCGGATTAACATAATCTATAGCGCCGTCCGGCTTGGCAATGATTACGGCAACCGGGCTCTGCTCGACAGCCTGGGAGAGCTTCTGGAGTTCCTCTTCCGCATTTTTACGCTCCCTCTCGGCCCTCTTGATCTCGCTGATATCCCTGATAACACCGACAAAGCGCCTTCCCTGAGGCAAGAATATTTCGCCGACGGAAAGATAGATAGGAATGATATTACCATCTTTACGCTGTCCCGAGACTTCCCGGCCTAAACCGATAACTCGCCACAAGCCCGTTTTCAAATAACGCCGGAGATAGTCATCGTGCTCCGTACGGTAGGGATCAGGCATGAGCATGTTGACATTCTGCCCGACGATTTCTGATGCCCCATAACCGAAGATACGCTCCGCTGCAGGATTAAAGAGGTCAACAATGCCGTTTTCATCAATGGCCACGACACCTTCCACGATAGTATCGATGACGGACTTCATCCGCTCCCGACTCTCTACCAGTTCGTCTTCGACCTGTTTTTGTGAAGTTATGTCCCTGATCGTCACCAGATTGGCAGTGCCATCGCCAAAGGGAATCCGCGTACCCAGTCCCTCAACCCAGCGTTCCCTCCCCCCCGTCGTGATTAGCTTGTACCGGTTTAGATAGCCACCGCCCCCTTCCTGGACATTCATCAGATCGATGATTACAGCCTCAAGATAATCGGGATGGATAAACTCTGCGGCGTTACGGCCAATTCCCGCTTCCGGCGTGTCCAATTGCACCAGTTCGGCTGCCGATTGGTTGGCAAAGAGGATGGTGCCGTTCCAGTCGAGAATCAGCAGAGCGTCAAGCATGTGATCCACAACGCTGTGGAAAAGGGATTCCGTCAAGGGAAGGAGCTGGTCAGGAAGGGGATGGTTTTCCTCGGATCGCGTCATACTATTATCCTTTGCCGCCTCCGCAAAGAACTCACTGCGTAGATGCTTGGCAAAATATCACCGCTCAAAAAAACGATAGGGGTATAGGATCTAATAAGCCCTTTGAATATATTAAACTTTCGCGTGAAAGTCAAAGTTTTCTTCTCACCGTCATCATTGTGATAATAAAGCCGTCGTGCTATACTGCCAACCAATGGAAGGACCGAAATCGGAAACCAACGCAAGGATCGATCCAGGGAATTGTCAAATATGTTCAGACCAGCTTCTTATATTTTTGCCAGCTTATTCATTTATACCATGACCGGCAGCCTCCTTAATCCGACCTTCGCCTCAGCCACAAACCATCCATTTTCCGTTCGGGACATGTTGGCCATGGAACGGATCGCCGATCCCCAGGTTTCCCCCGACGGGCGCCGGGTCGCCTTCACGGTCTGGCGGGCCGATCTCACCGCCAATCGAGGCCATACTTCCATACAAATTGCTGATATTCAGAAGAAGTCTTCTTTCGCCATCAACCCCTTAGCCGAAGCCGACGATACAAATCCCCGCTGGTCTCCGGACGGCAAAACCATTTATTTCCTTTCCACCCGCTCCGGTTCTCAGCAGGTCTGGAAGACCTCCCCTACCTATAAAAAACCAACCCCTATCACCGACTTGCCTCTTGATGTGGGGACCTTTGAAGTTTCCCCGGACGGGCGCTTTCTGATCCTGTCCCTGGCCGTCTTTCCCGGCAGGACACCGGAGGAAACCAAAAAGATTCTGGCGGAAAAGGCAAATCAGACCGGGTCGGGAATGGTCTTCGACCGCCTCATGGTCCGCAACTGGAATACCTGGAATGATGGCACCCGTAACCATCTGTTTTTTTATCCCCTTCCCGGCGGTCCGGCCCGGGACATCATGGCTGCCATGGACGCTGATTGTCCGTCAAAACCGGCCGGGGGAACGGAGGAATTCTCTCTATCTCCCGACAGCAGGACCCTGGTCTTTGCGGCCAAGGATGAAGGCCGCAAAGAGGCGTGGTCAACAAACAGCGACCTCTTCATGGTTTCCCTGCAGACAGAAACGAAGCCGCTACGGATTACGAAAAACCCCGCCACGGATATGCAGCCCCGTTTCTCCCCCGACGGCAAGACCCTCGCCTATCTGGCCATGAGCCAACCGGGTCACGAGGCGGACCGCTACCGGATCCGGTTGAGGAATATGGCTTCGGGAGAGGAACGCGCTCTTGATCTACGGATCGACGACGGTCCAAACGGCGATCGTTCCCCCGACTTTATCATCTGGTCTCAGGATGGCAAGACGCTTTATTGCACCGCTGATCATCTGGGGCAGCATGCCCTCTTCGCCGTGGACGTGGCGATGGGCAAGTGCCGGATGATCATGAAGACGGGGAATACCATTGCCCCCCAACCCCTGCCGGATGGGCGTATCCTCTTTACCTGGAATTCCCTCAATCAGCCTACGGAGCTTTATCTGCTCGGAATCAAGAATGAAGAATCACAGCGGGTCACCAAATGGAACGATGACGGGGCGGCAAAAATCCGCTTGGGAAAGGTCGGGGCCTTTACCTTCCAGGGCGCCCACGGGGATACCGTATATGGACGGATCGTTTATCCCGTTGATTTCGATCCCTCCCGGAAGTATCCCGTCGCCTTTATAATTCATGGCGGGCCGGAAACATCCAACCTCAATGAGTTTCATTACCGATGGAATCCCCAGATTTTCGCCGGGGCCGGCTATGCCGTCGTACAGATCGATTTTCACGGTTCAACGGGCTATGGACAGACGTTCACCGATGCCATCCGGGGGGATTGGGGCGGGGCGCCCTATGAAGACCTCATGACGGGCCTGGATTTTGCGCTGAAGGAGTATCCCTTTCTGGACGAAAAAAGGATGGCCGCCCTGGGTCCCTCTTATGGCGGCTACATGATCAACTGGATCGGTGGACAGACGGACCGTTTCCGCTGTCTGGTCAGCCATGCCGGTCTTTTCGACAAGCCCATGGCCCACTACGAAATGGATACTTTGTGGTTTCCCGAGTGGGAATTCGGCGACCCCAAACGGCATAACCCACTTGATTATATCAAGAACTGGCGGACACCGACCCTGATCATTCACGGCCAGAAGGATTATCGGGTCTCCTACACCCAGAGTCTCGCCCTCTTCAGTGCCCTGCAGCGCCAGGGCGTTGCTTCGCAGCTCCTGATCTTTCCCGACGAAGGCCACTGGATCCTCAAACCCCGGAACGTTCTCCAATGGCAAGACACGGTTCTTGCCTGGCTGCGCCAGTGGCTTCGGCCCCTGTAAGGGATAAATCAGGAAATTGGGGTCCAGTAATCACAATCTTTTGTATATTCATTAATTACATGATCAACAAATCGGGCGAAGCGGAGGCAATTTTCCCGATTCTCCTGGGGATGAACTTCATAGAAGAGGCATTCCTGACATCTTTCTTCCCGACCCTTATCATTCATATCCTAACCCTCCCAACAGATTAACCAGATTAACGCCTGACCAGGGCGCTTATCAATCGCTCGATGTGCTCCAAGGTGTTACACTCCTTGATCATAGTGTAATAAGGTTTATAGTGACCGATTTCCGAATCCCCTGATCCCCAGAAGGCCGGCACTTCGGGATTGAGCCAGATGAGGCGCTTGCAACGCTCGTATATAGCCCTAAGATTCTCTGGATGGGGATCATTGTAGTTATTCCGGGCGTCGCCGAGAACGAGGACGGTCGTCTTGCGCGTCACTGCAGCTAGATGATCCCGGCGAAAATCACCGAAAGAACGCTCGTAATCCGTCCGCCCCATAATCAGGGGTATATCCGTCCCTCCCTGTATCCGGGCCAAAGCCTCATCCACAGGACTGTTTCCAAGGATGTCGCTGACCTCGACGAGATTCGTACAGAAGACAAAGGTCCGGATCTTGGCGATCTCCTGGTTGAGACCATACAGGAAGAGGAGGAGAAAACGCACCGTCCGCAGGACGGAGCGGCTGATATCACAAATGACGACAATCTGGGGGCGCTCGATTTTTTTCCTCTTCCAGGAGGGGGCAAACAGCATCCCCTGATAGGAGATGTTTTCTCTCAGGGTTCTCTTGAAATCCAGAACCCCTCTTCTTGCCGCTTTGCGGCGGCGGGAGTGAAGATCGTTGAGACGCTTGACCATCCGCTGGATAATATTGTGGATACGGGCGAAGTAACGCTGTTCCAAATTGGACAGTTTCACAAGGCGCAGTTCGCTCTCCAGACGCCTTTCCCCTTCGTTGCGGGCAAAGAGATCGTACTGGCTCTGCACATAATTTCTTACATTGTCCACAAGATAGGCTTTCGCACTCTCGAGACGGGCCTTCTCCGCAGCCGCAGCCGGGGTATCAATCCGGCCCAGGGCCTGAATCTGGCCGTCGAGACCGCCCGCCCCCATCCGGGCGAGGATCCGCAGGGCGAAAAGGCTGCGCTGGGTAAAGTATTTGATTTGGGAGATGTTTTCCAGGCGCGCCGCCTCGGTCATGGCACCAATGAGGCCGGCCCGATCCTCCTCCATGAGCAGGCGAACCAGGGACGATTTTGTTTGCACGAGGCTTGGGCTTGGCATGGCCGCATCTTTACAGGCCCGGTCGGGAGCGGCGGCAAAAAGCCGGAAGGCAAAGAACCGCTCGAAACAGTCCTCAAGAATTGTCTTTTCTCCCGCCGTTTTGGCCAGGGAAACGGCAAGGGCATCCTTCAGGAGGGCACGGTCCCGGTAACCGACAACCTTGACGGCCCGGACGGCGTCAAGGGTCTCAGAAATGGAAATGCGGACACCGGCAGTACGGGCAGCGGTGACAAAATCTTCAAGAACCCTTTCCATTTCTACCTCTTAGAGCCGTCTGCATCCAGAGATTGCTGCTTAATTCATCAATGCTTTAATTTACCGCCATCGCCGTAAGCTGGTGAACCTTCTCCGCCACGACGCCGACATCGTCTTCAAACTTGATAAAAATATTCAGGGTATCCCGGACGAGGGCGGGATCCAGGGTTTCGGCATGGAGGATCATGAGGACCCGCGCCCAGTCGATGGTTTCACTGATGGAGGGGACCTTTTTCAGGTCCAGCTTGCGAACATCCTGAATGAAATTAACAACCTGATGGGCAAGGTGCTCCGAAATGTCGGGAACGCGGCGGCGGATGATCTCCCGCTCCAGGGCCGCCTCGGGAAAGGGAATATACAGGTGGAGGCAACGGCGCTTGAGGGCCTCGCTGAGTTCCCGGGTATTGTTGCTCGTCAAGAAAACCAAGGGCTTGGTCACGGCTTGCACCGTACCGATCTCGGGCACCGAAACCTGGAAGTCCGAGAGGATCTCCAGGAGAAAGGCCTCGAATTCATCGTCCGACTTGTCTATTTCATCGATGAGCAGGACACAACCATTCTTTTCCTGGAGGGCCTTGAGGAGAGGGCGGGGCTCGAGGAAGGGCCAGGAAAAGAAGATATCGTCGTACTGATGCAGCTTGTCCATGGCCGTCTTAAAACCGTTTCCCCGGCTGATGATATCGTCCATTTTGTCTTTGAGGAGTTGGGTATAGAGGAGCTGCTTGCCGTATTTCCATTCATAGAGGGCCTTGGACTCATCCAGTCCTTCATAGCACTGGAGCCGGATAAGAGGCAGTTGCAGGCAGGCGGCCGTTGCCTTGGCCAGCTCCGTCTTCCCTACCCCGGCGGGCCCTTCCACGAGGATGGGTTTTTCCAGGCGGCAAGCGAGATAAACGGTCATGGCCATCTGTCGGTTGGCAATATAGGCAACGTCCCGGAGATTTTCCAGGACCGTCTCGATGGAAATAAATTGTTCTTCATACCTGGATTTCATCTGATCATGCACCCCTGAATATTCTATATTCTTGATTTATAGACAAAATCCCCCTGAATCCCCCTCTGTCAAAAGGGGAACGGTTAATATGGGGATCAGGTCTTTTGCAGTAGCGCAGCCCCTTGCTTTTTCTGTTTCAATGTCATGACATTCCTTGCCAGATTAATGGCTCTTACTAAGTCGCTGCTCAGGATCAGGAATTCCTGGTTACCCGTCAGCACGGCCGCGGCCGACTTTTCCAGGCCCTCCTGAAAATGCCGGGCCAACTCCCGGAAAGACAAAACCAGGGAGAGCAAGTCCCCCTGTCTGTTGCCGCTGTCCAGAATCCGCGCCGCCTCACAGGCAATAAGCCGGAGGGTGTCCCGGAGATACTGAAGACGGCCGACATCGGCCTGCAAGTCTTTTGCAACCGTCCCTCCCTGTAATCGGAGTTCCTTTAATAACAAAGACATCTGCCTGTTGATTCCCCCCAGGACGAGGCCCATGAGGGTGACATCTTCGATTTCCCGGAAGGCGATGGCGATGACCGGGTAGGCCGTCCCCTCCTCACCAACGAGATTTTCCGCCGGAATTTCGCAATTCAAAAGCCTGATGCCGCAATGGGGGGAGGGTTTGAAATTGGCAAGTTTCATTGGCGCCGTCAGAGCGACGCCCGGTGTTTCCTTCGGAACGATAAAGGCGCTGAATTGCTTCTTTTCCCCCGCACCCGCGGTCCCGGTGATGGCCAGGACAACATAGAGGTCCACAAAGGGTCCATTGGTCAGATATGCCTTTTCGCCGTTGACAACATAGGCGTCTCCTCGGCGATCGGCCCTTGTTTTCAAATACTTGGGATGGGCGCCTACCTCCGGCTCGGAGATGGAAATGGAGGCCGTAATCCTTCCCTGGGCCAGACCGGGAAGATACCGGGACCGTTGTCCTTCACTCCCCAGGCCGGAAAATACCAGCCGGGCCACGACATTATGGATCATCCAGGAAAAGCCGATCCCGAGACTGCCTCCCTGGGAAACGACAGCCTCCGCGGCAAGGGTAATCGCCAGATAATCCATCCCCAGGCCGCCGTACTCCCGGGGAATGGCAATTCCCAGCAGGCCCGCGTCTCCCAGTTTCCGCCAGAGGGCCATGGGGAATACCTCCTGGTCCCCCTGAGCCACCCACGGGGCGATCTCCCCGCGGGCCAAACGAGATACTTTTTCTATGAATTCGGAAAGTTCCTTATTTATTAGATAATTATCCATCTTCACTTCTGCTCCCGGTGTTTTTATTGAATTTCTCGAAAAAAGACCTGAGGATTTTTTTAAATATCTCCATTTCCTCCGGGGGAAAGCCGGTCTTTATTTCTTCATTAACCCTCTTGATGATCATCTTGGCCTTGTCCCCTTCGGCGATCCCCTCCGGAGTTACCTGAATGAGCAGGGAACGCCGATCCGTGGGACTGGCCTGACGGGCAACGAAACCCACCTTTTCCAGGCGGTCCACGAGGCCGGTGAGGGTTGAGTTATCCACGCCGATGAGCTGGCTCAGGTCGGACATGGTCCGGCCGTTGCTCTGTTTGAGAAGGAAGAGGATGCCCGCCTGGACAAACGTCACCCGCACGTTGGCCGCAACCAGGGCATTGTTCAGGTAAGTCCGTAACTTGTTCTGAGCGGTAAAGATGAGAAATATGAGCCGGTCGTCTTTCATGTTGTCTGCTCTCCTATGATTGGTCGGCAAACATTTGGCATACTAACTTTTTGTTGTCAAGTATTTTTCCTATTCCGCCGTCCTGGCAAGACGGAAACCGAGATTGCCCGGGTTCAATTTTAAGTGGCCGAGTTTGACGTCGGGGAGGGCCTTGACGCGCAGCGCTGACCGGCAGGCCGCAGCGTCACTGTCCCAGGCGCCGCCGCGCTGTACCCGGAAGACACCTGATCTGGGAACATCGGAATTCATGGTCTGGGTGGAATTATAAGGTCCATACCAGTTATCGACCCACTCCCAGACATTGCCGGCCATATCATAAAGCCCCCAGCTATTGGGCCGAAAACTGCCAACCTTCACGGTTTTACCGGGATTGGCGCCCTTGCATTCGGAACCCCACAAGCTGTTCCCATAATTCGCCCGGGAACAATCAGGCTCTTTCCCCCAAAAATAGGCCGTTGCCGTCCCCGCCCGGGCGGCGTATTCCCATTCCGCCTCCGTCGGCAGCCGGTAGCTATTCGTCCCCTCCAGCGCATTAAGCTTCCGGATGAAGGCCTGGGCATCGTGCCAGGAAACTTGTTCTACGGGACAATCTTCGCCGCAATCGCTGAAACGGGAGGGATTGGTCCCCATGACCCGCTTCCACTGGCCCTGGGTGACCTCGGTTGTCTGTAGATAGAAAGCCCGGCTGATGGTCACCCGTTCCTGCATTTCGTCGGTGTTGCGCCCGGCTTCATCAGCAGGAGAGCCCATTACAACGGACCCGGAGGGAAGGAGGACAAAATTCATGCCGATGTTGTTGATAATACCTTGTAATCCCGCGGAAATTTCCACACTTACCGGTTGATTCACCCCCCCGGGAAAATCGTTTAACACATACCAGACGACCCGCCTGTTCCGCCCCGGCCGGACCTTGCCCAGATCGCCTTCCAGGCGAAGACTTTTAGGCGGGTAGGTCTTGTCGCCAACAGTCACATAAACCGACACTATCACCGTGCTTTCCTCCCCCTCGAGGTCATAGGTGAAAAGCAACCGGTTCTCCACCTTCTGGATGACAATATTTTTCACCTCCGCCGCCTCCAGGGGCAGGACGAGCACCGGCAGGATCAGCACCGCCAGCACGAAAGCAACCCAACTGAAACTACCCTTCCATTTATTTTCTTTGATATTTTTCACCTTTCCTCCAAAAAAATTAGTGTGGCGTTCCCAGATTAATGGCATGTTGATACGCGGCAATCAGTCCCTTTATTTCCATTTCCGGAGGGGGCCAGGCCGCGGCGCGCTCCCGGCAGGTCTGCGCCAAGGAGGTACGAAGAGCGCCGTCGTCGATAAGGCGGATGGCTTTTTCGATGAAATCATCTATATTTTGAGGATTGTAAAGGAGGCCGCAGGGCCCGTCTCCATCACTCCCTTGGACAGGCCAGCGGTTTCCTTCAATGTTTGTGGCCAGGAGCGGTTTCTCCGAGGCGATGGCTTCGATGAGGACATTGGAAAACCCCTCTGAAAAAGAGGTATTCATAACAATATCCGCGCCTTGGTAAGCCGACCGCATGGCCTGGGGAGAGATGGCGGGAAGCCAGCAGGCAAATGACTGAAGACGCCGGATCTCTTCCCGGAACCGGGCGCTATAATCCTGATCCAGGGCCGGTCCCGCAAAGACCACCCGGATATGGGGGCGGTGTTGATGGACTTTTTCGAGGGCAAGCAATCCTTCCAGGTTGCCCTTGACCGGACGGACACCCGCAGGGAGGAAGAAGATAAAATCATGGGGTCCGGCTTGCGCCTCCTCCCGGAGGGCGCAGGGCTCATCCCCCAGCCAGAAAAAGGATTTGGGGCCGTACCTGATCCGACTTCCGCAGGCGGGGAAAAGATCTTCCATAAGACGGGCAAATGGTCGATTTTGCACCACTATAACCGCAACGCGGGCACAGATTGCCTGCAAGGTCTCGATCTTGCCCTCGCCCCGGAGATCCTGGTTGAGATCCGTCCCGGCGGGCGTCGCCGCCACCGGGATGCCCTGAAGCTGCTCGGCCAGGGGTGGGGCCATCAACAGCGCCCCGGACTGGAAAAGATGGTGCACATGAATGACATCGGGCCGGAAACGGGCGACGGCTGGCCCTATTTTCGGAAGTTCCCCATTCCGCGTCGTCAGGACCTCCACCCGGCAACCTTCCCTGGTCAGGCCCTGGCGCCAGCGCTCGGCGGTAATGGCATTCCCCGTAATCGTGGGCAGGGCGGTGGGAGTCAGAATAAGAACGCGGAGCTGTGACCTCATAACCGAGTCTCCGGATAGGCTGTCAGGAAAACACTTTTTTCTTTCAATACCTTAAGAAATCTTGGATCAAGGAGAGCGTCTAATTCACTTTCCCTGTCCATGTTTGAGAAGGCGGCAAAAGGCCCCTGACCGGGTTCTGCTGGGGCCCGACCCGGGTGCACCATCAGCTCCGTAAGCCCGGCAGGAAGATCGTTCAGTAACTCCTCGAGGAGCGGGAAGGAAAGTCGGCCTTTGAGATATAACCCCCTGAAATGCTCAGTCGTCCGGACGCCGGAACCCTTCATGAGCGGCCTGGCTGCGGTCGCCAGACGCACGAACATGTCAGCTTCCCCCTTCAGGAGTTGATATTCTTCCTCCCCAAGGACAGGAGGAACGGTTGCCGTCTCTTCAGGAATACGGAGCCAGGAGATACAATGCCCTTGCGCCGCCCGGACCGCGGCCTCGATCACCGCCGGAAAAACATGAACATGCTGATGTCCGTCCAGACGGCTGATCCTGATGGTTTTCGATTCCAAAAGCCCGATTTGGGCCTCGATCTCCAGGGTGACCTCCCGCTCCAATTCCTTATTCCCCTTTTGCATCAATAGTTTATGTGCTGATGATTTGCCTCGGAAACAGCCATTTTCACCAGGGAGGATGGAGAGTCCTTTGCAGGCAGGGTATCCTTCCGAAAGGTTCAAATGGAGGCCCACCGAGATGCCCCGGCCCTGCCAGGCAGGAAGGCGGGCAAGGGCATCGTCAAAGGCCGGTCCGTTGACCAGGACGCTGACACTGTTCACGACGCCGGCGTCGACCGCCTCGGCAATCCCCCGATTACGGTAGATGTCAGCGCCTAAATCATCTGCATTGACAACAAGATACTTCATTTTGTCCAGGGGCGGGCAACCCGGAGGAAGAGGTTCCGAAAGACATACCCCCCCTCTTCCTGATCAGCGAAATCCGCCATCTTCTTCGTCCGGAGGGAAAGCAAATGGTCCATGAGCCCCGCTTGCCTGGAATCGTACTCATCAGACGTAAATTCTCGAATTGTTTCGTGAATAAGACGCACATCGGCAAAATGCCTTGCCAGTTCCTGGCGAAGCCGCGCCGGATTGGCAAGGCTGATGGCCAGCAACCAGAGCCTTCCCCGCACCGGGCTCAGATAGGCAGAGGCGGCAGCAATAATGGAGATCAGGTGGTCCGTACCATCCCAACCCCCATAGCGGGAACCACCGGGTGCCGGTCCCGGGGTTTGGGGAGGAGTGGCCACAATGGCATCGAAGCGCTCTTCCTCCCCCACCGCCTCAAACCAGGAACCTTCCCTCAATTCGATAATGTTTTCGAGCCCATTCAAGCCTGAATTGTGCCGCGCCGCTCCCAGGGCTGACGGGTCAACATCCGTGGCAATTACCTGCCGGGCCCCGAGTTTTGCAGCAGCGATGGAGAGTAGGCCGGACCCACAACCGAGATCGAGAACCGACTCGCCGGGCTGAACATCGAGAAGCCTGGCCAACTCAATACTCGATGGCGGCGGCATATGGACCACTTGGGGAATCAAAAGCTCTACCAAACCCGAGGGCAACTGAATCAGCATCGACCACTGCTCCTTCCGAACTAAAATGACCGTTGTTTTGTGATAGCATCAATAATTGACAATCACCGTTTTATTTGTTCTGAAATCAGCGCCATAGCGGCGCTGAGCAACCTCAAGCATCCTCTTGACCAGATGGACATAGTCCAGCCCCGCCCACCGGGCAGAGAGGGCAAGGGCCTCGCCGGTCTCAAGACTGGGCGTTGTATTGGCTTCAAGGAAATAGAACCTCCCCTCCGGGGAGAGGCGGACATCAAACCGGGCATAATCCCTCAGTCCCAGGGCCCGGAAGGCCTTGCGCGACAATGATTCCAGTTCGTGTCGCTGGACGGAGGAGAGAATGATCCGATGGGCATCCTCCCTTGCCGCACCGTTTTCCTGAAGTTTGAATGCCGCCGTCAGGATGCGGTACTCATCGTCGTCAGAAAGCCACTCCAGGACGGGCAAAACCTCCAGCCCTTCCGGACCCTCAAGGACGGAAACGGCTAATTCCCGGCCGGGGATGAACGTCTCCACGAGGACAGGTTGGCAATAACTCTCCAGCAGGACGCCGATAGCCATCCGCGCCTCTTCCCGGGTCTTCGCCAGGGTTACACCCCGGCTCATGTGCTCGCATGCTGGTTTCAGGATCAAAGGAGGCTGTAGCCAGAGGGGGAGTTCAGCAGTCGCCTCCGTTATGGCCGCTCCGGGCGGAGTGGGTACGCCGGCGGCATTGAGGCCTCTTTTGGCGGCGATCTTGTCATCGGCAAGGAAACAGGCCTGGGCGGATGAGCCAACAACGCGGGCTCCCCACCTTTCCAACTCCCACCGGACGAAGGGCCGCAAGACCCCCCAGCCAAAAAAGGTGTCGGTATGATCGATGACCAGATCGCAGGTCACCGCCAGTTCCTCGCTCCGCAATAAAATCTCCTCCGAGTCAACGATGAGGGTCGCGTGGCCGAGGGCAGTGAGTCCCCCTACGACCGCCTCGGCACACCCGCAGGGAGAACCGGCGGTATGGGCAATACCAACGCGCATGGTGGATGAAACATTCACCTTAGAATGCACCTTTCTCTCTTTCCTTACCCAGGAAATAATACTCGTGCTTTTCATCCTCGCCGTCAATATCCCTTTCCCGGTGCAGAAGTTCCAGGCCGGCGGCGGCAAGCTGGGCCGCGAAGAGGTCCGCAGTAAAGGAGGTCATGGTGATAACATTGCGGGCGTAATCCCCCTCTTTGGGACGATACTTCTCCGCACCATCGAAATAGCGGATCTGAATAAAAAGGGACCCCTCTTTTTTCAGCAGCTTTTCCATAACCCGAAGAACTCTGAGGGTATAGGCTTGGGAGGGAAAGTGCTTGAAAACACCGATGGAAACGATGAAATCAACCGTACCCGGGGCAATTAGCTCCAGAACGGCCTCGGGATGTTCCGAGGGGAAATGGAAAGCGTTAAAATTTCCCGCCTCCCCCCGCCCCTCATCTGCCTCATGGACCGCCAAATCAGCCATTCGTTTCCGGCACTCGCACAGAGTCGCTGCCGAGATGTCCACACCATAGACGGAAGCAAAATGCTCGCAGAGCGGTCTGGCTATTGCCCCACCCCCGCAGCCCCAATCCAGGGCCGTTTTCACTTTTAAACCCGCCCGCCAGTCCGGTCCCGACGCCTGCTCCAGGCGCTTTCCGGCCAGGTCAAAGAAAAAATCACCGTAGGCAAGCCATCTTTCCTTCTCCCAGCGCCCCTCTCCATACCAGTGGGACTGGTCCCTGATCCGCTCGTTGCTGTCGCTCATGGACCAGTACCGGCCGGCGTCACGGTCAAGGTCCGGCTGTCTGCCCGCACGAAATTTCCGAAAAAGATTCATCAACATTCGCCTTGACTACGGGCAGAGCTCTCATTAAGATACGCGCCTATGACGCAAGCTAACACAACCCGTCCTTTCCACGAAAAGGTATGGAATAAAACACGATACGCCTTCAGTTTCATTTACCGCAAACAGCTGTCCCTTGTCTATCAGCTTGATTATACCTGTCCCTACGGTGAACGGGCCCGGCAGCTTCCTCCCCCTTATACCATGCGCTCCCCGGAAAAACCGGCGGATCTCGATGCCCTGGCCAGCTTACTGAACTCTGACGGGGACTTCGGTCACTGGACAGCGGAACGGATCGACCGGGATTACCTTCAGCAACTCATCAGACCCGATGCGGCCACCCTGCTCTTTCATGGAAAAGACCTGATCGGCAACTGCGGAACCATTGACGGCTCTTCCCGGAGACACAAGACCGGCATCATCATGTGGATGATTATCCGAACACCCCACCGCGGTAAGGGGTTGGCCAAATACCTCTGGTATCGCACCCTTAATTTCTTTGCGGAGGAACATTATGAAAAAATCCTCCTGACGACGGACATGCAACGACTACCGGCGATCCGATTTTACCTGTGCCGACGGCTCTTACCGGGCCACGAATCCCTTTACAGCTACATCCAGTGGCGGATCACCGTGAAAAGACTCGGGAGTCTCACATGCTGAGAGATCCGGTTGAAAAAGTATCCTGTGTCGGCTGCGGCTACTGCTGCATACGCAATACCTGCGCCTTTGGCGTGGCCCTTCATGCTCACGAGCGGGACAAGATCTGCCCGGAACTGGAGTGGACAGGGGCAAGGTATGTCTGCAAACTCATGGGAACTCACCCCTTAGCCGATTTTTACCGGCAGGAACTTCAGTCCGGCGGCGGTTGCCGGTCCTTCAATAATCCGTGGCGGCAAAATGTCCGTCCCAGGACTGATGAGGAGGCCCAGGCCATTGTCTCGGGAACCCCCTGGCCCGCACCGGATGATGATTACCGGGGAGGCTTGTAAGTATAGACGGGGGTTTCCAACCCCGGAACACAGCAGGGCGGCGGTTCTCGGTATTGAGCCAGATATTTTCGCAAGACCCTTCACTTTTTGCTGTTCACAATCCCTTCCCGTAGCGCTAATGCCGCCTCCCTGACCTCGGAATCGGTTGCCTCCGTCAAACATCGCTCCACAGCTATCAGAGCTTCCCCAACTTGCCCCATCCGCTCAAGAGTCCGCGCCCGCACAAGATAAGCCGTGGCATAATGAGGATTAATCTTCAGGGCCTTGCCAGCATAATCCAGGGCCTGCTCTACCTGACCAAGGTTGAGGCAGATCTCCGACAAGTCGGCATAGAAATTTGGGGCAGGTGCAACCCGACCCATGATTTCATGAGCCTCCAACAGGGCTTCGGAGTCTTTTCCTGCCTCCTTGAGCATCTGGAAGAGATTCATCCGGGCGCTCAGATAGTCGGGATTGAGCAATAAGGCGGTTCTATACGCTTTTTCCGCAGCGGCATGCTGGCCCAGGCGGATATTGAGCTGTCCGAGACTATGATAGAGGTCCGGATAATCGGGATGTTGCGCCACATAATCCTGAATATAGGAGAGAATAGGCTCGCACAGGGCACAGTCATCTTCGTTAAGGTTGGCAATAATCGCAACCATATCGCCAAGATCCGGGGCAATATGCAGGGGACGCTTGACCTCCCGCTTCAGCAGTTCAAGAACGGTTTCGGCTCTGAAAAAGGGACGGAACCCGTCTAAAGGTTTTGGATGCTCCTGGGGCAGGTTATAAGCCGCTTCTAGAGAAGCAATGGCTTCATCCAGATGTGGGATACGGACATTCATCTCCCTGATTTTACCAAAGATATCGATGGCCTGTGGCAGATCGTTCATCTCGACAAGCGTCAGGGCCAGGCTGATGCCCGCCTCCTTCTGATCGGGGGCAAGGGACAGGACATACTTAAAAGAGATGGCGGCGTTCTGTAAGTCCTTTTGTTCGAGAAGGATGGCCCCCCGGGCATAATGAACGGCAGGATCGCGGGGGTGCTGTCCCTCAACCACGGAGATGAGTTGATTGGCCTCGTCATAATGTCCGAAATTAGCCTTCAGGAGGGCAAGCTTGACAGCGGCGTCATCGTATTTCGGGTTCAGGGCGAGGGCCCGGGAAAATGCGTCATGGGCCTCGTGGGTCCTGTCCAGTCCGATCAGGGCGAGGCCCAGGCGGTAATGAACATCCGGGTAGTCGGGGTAGTCCCGAATGATGGCGGTATGATGCTCCACCGCCTTGTCCCAGAGTTGGAGGTTGTTAAAGACGATGCCCTGATTTATCCGGGCAGCCGACCGGTTATGGTCTATCGTCAGGAGGAACTGAAACGCCTCGGCGGCCCCCTCATGGTCCCGCATATTGTTACGGCAGATGCCAATGAGCTGGTATAGGTCAATATGGCCAGGTTGCAAATCGAGAGCCTTCTGAAAAAAATTGCAGGCCTGGGGGAAAAAGCCCATCAGAAAATCACGAAAACCGATATAGTGGTAAGATTGGCTACAGTAAACAGCGCTCAGATTATAATAAACATCAGAGGAAGCGCTCTTTTGCGCAAGGATCTCCTCGAAGGACTTTGCCGCTTCGTTATAACGCCGCTGATTGTATAGCTCCATAGCCTCTTCAAAAGCCTTGCGCGTATCGGACTGCCACAGCTTCTTAAAAAACCCGGTCATAACATCACCTTACTTTCCTTATCTTCCCCGACAACACATCAAATCCATCATGGCTATTCCGCTCCCTTTCTCGAAAAAACCACAAAGGCCGTTTTGAACAATATTTTCAGGTCTAAAATCAGAGACCAATTGTCAATATACTGACGATCGAGACGCATCCACTCGTTGAATTTGATCTCATTTCTGCCGCTGATCTGCCAGAGACATGTTATCCCGGGCTTTACGGA
Organism: Syntrophus sp. (in: bacteria); assembly: GCA_025355725.1. GTDB lineage: Bacteria > Desulfobacterota > Syntrophia > Syntrophales > UBA8958 > UBA8958. Next base: position 9,195 of record JANXZC010000012.1, on the reverse strand, counting down.
CAAACGCTTTTTCTGCCAGAGTCCATACTGGGCAACCTCACTGGGAACCGGGGGTCTTGGGCCCACCAGGCTCATGTCCCCGACAAAGACATTGAACAGTTGAGGAAGCTCATCAATGCTGGTCTTGCGGACAAAACGGCCCATTTTTGTTATTCGCGGGTCCTCTTTGATCTTGAAAACAGGCCCGTCCATTTCATTGAGTTGGGCGAGGGACGCCTTCAGTCGTTCCGCATCCTGAACCATGGATCGGAACTTGAACATCTTGAAACGACGTCCGTTTTTCCCCACCCGCTCTTGGGCAAAAAAGGCTGGTCCGGGGGAATCCATTCTGATCATTATGGGAATGATGATCCAGAGGGGAAGCAGGCAAATGATGAGGACCGCCGACGCCGCCAGATCCAGGAGGCGCTTGACAAAGAGCTTAAAGGGGGCAGGATTGACGAACTTATAGACGAGCAAGGTCGTCTGGTCATATCTTTCCACAAAAGGTGCGCTCGCCTTGCCGGTCACGAGGGACGAATTCATGGTAAAATCAACGCCCGCCAGACTGCACAACGCCGCAATCTGCCGCATGGCCGCCACCTCGCGAACGGTCTCCGACACGAGAACGCTATCCACAACGGTATCTGTCATCACCTTTGGCAGGTCGTCGATGACGCCGAGCACAGGAATCCCCTCGATGGTCTTTCCTACTTCCTCCGGCACATTGGTCAAAAAGCCGACGACACTAATAGGCCATTCCTGGTGGGAAGAAAAAGTCATGGCTGTCTGAACAGCCCTCCTGCCCGTGCCGATAATGAGCAGATGGTTCAGTATGTCCGGATGCCTGGAGAGTATTTTTAAATAGGCCGTGAAAACAAGACGATTGCACACAAACAGCACCCAGACAACGAAAACGGCCATGACGATCATGGTGAGCTTTTCCAGATGGGGTGCATTGCTGACAAAAAATGCGGACAGGAGAGCGCTGCTGATCAACAAAAGGATTGATGTCTCCTTTAAAATCTCCCTGAGGGTATAAATCTTCGTCAGGCGGTAGCTGTCACTGAACTTCAGGGCAATAAGGGGGAAAAGGAGCATGGGCAAAAGAAAATCGTAATACTGGGACCAGTGAAACAGCAACACCTCCGTTAGTGGCGTGGTGGAAAACCAGGGCAGGATATCCTGGTGAACCAGGGCAACGACCCATCCGGAAAAGGGGGCGGTGATGGCGTAAGCCAGGAGAATGGCAATATAGTCAAAGGTGAGAATGACGTAGGAATAATAACGCTCTTCTTCTTTGATCATCTTAACACCGCCCCTGTCCCCACGCTCCGGCGTGGGAACGGTAGCCGTTTGTTACGTGAGACTTTGAAAATATCCGGCATAACGAGTGGATACGGCCTCCCAGTTATACTCTTTATTAACCCGATCCAGGGCAGTTTGACCTGCTCTCTTTACTTGACTTGCATCATTTACCAATTTGCCCAGTGTTGCCGCAAGATTACCATCTTCCTTTGTAAAAACAAAACCCTGCGGTCCAACAACATAACGATTATAATCGACATCCATGACGAGCGGGGCAGTTCCAAATCCCATGGCCCGGAGCAGGGAAGGATTCGTGCCTCCTACTTCGTGACCGTGAACGTAGAGATAGGCGCCTTTATACAGGGCGTTGAGTTCAGCCTGATCGCTGAACTGGCCGGCAAAAAGCACCTTTTCGTTAGCCAGGGAGCGCAGGTAGTCCATATAGTCCTCGCCATACGGCGCCCCCCCCACAACGACCAGAGGCAACTCCACATTAGCGGCGACATATTCCCTGATAATTATATCGACGTTATTTTCGGGCTCTAATCTCGCCACCGCAAGAAGGTATGAACCGGTCGCAAGGCCAAGTTCATTGTAGATGGTCTCATCAACTCCATAGGGACTTGATGCGCCGTAAGCGATTTGCATGGAATCGGCATGATAGTTTTGCAAGTAATAATCTGCCATCCCTTGATTATCAGTGATGATGTTCTTCACCATCCGTGCCGATACCCACTCAACCCACCGGTAATATCGCCTGGCAAGATAGCCCCATTTTCTTCGCTTCCAGCCTAAACCGTCCGTATGTATAACAACGATTTTATTCAGCAACTTAAGCATTACTACAATCGGTGCATTTCCGGGATCGACAATAAAGATAAGGTCGTAATTCCTGGTCAAGGCATGAAGGGAACAGAGAAAAGTGTGGATAAGGCTCTCCAGGCCCTTTATCCTCGGTGCGGAAATATAGACACATTCTACACCGGAAAAATACTTCGGCCTCTCAACATAATAGTCCGTCCGGCAATAGACCGTCACTTTCATTGCATGATCGCGGACAAGTCGCACGGAAAGTTCCTCTACGAGCGTGTCGAAGCCCCCATATGTCGCCGGAATACCCCGCGCTCCGATTATGGCTACATTCAATTGCATGAGGCTATTTAGATTCCCCCTTTTATAAAACCTGCAGGCATGATAAAGTACTTGTCAATGATATTCTTTATTCACGCCTTACAGCAACCCTTCCGGAAGCCGACGGGGCCGATCTTTTTGCTCATATTGGTCATGAGCCTTTTTTTGTCCGGAGGGATTCCTTCCGGAGAAGCCGCAGAAAGAGCTAAAACCGGGGGCAGCACCCAAACCCAGACGTCAGCGGAAAAACCCTTAACCATTAAGGAGCTTTCCTTCCATATCGAAGAGGCCAAAGAAGACCTCCTGTTAACCATGAACCGCTTCTACATCCCGGAAATATCCAGAATCGAAGGTGATAATCCCCGCGTGGTCCTGGATCTCCATCCCGTAGTTATTTTCCTGCAAAAAGATTATTCAAAAATCGCCGTCAATGGTCGGTACATCAAGCAGATGCGATCCTATCACGACCGGAAAGCAAAGAAACTTCGTATTGTTCTCGACATGAATGGATCACTGAATTATTTTGCCCAACCCTCCTTCATCAAGTCAAAAAACCTTTTTCTACTGGAGATTACGGAAGGGGCGAGTAAAAAATAACAGCTTCGCCGCCGGTTGATAATCAATGGGCAACCGGCGCCGCCGGAACGGCAACCGGGAGGGGGTCCATCGATTTTACCAGACGAAACCCGATCGCGATATCACGCATGGCGGGGTTGTCTCCACCCCGGAAGGCAGGGAGACAATAGCCTGCCCCGCTTAGCCAGGCGCCACCGCGAAAGACACGCATCGTACCCGTGGGAGGCCCCGTAGGATCGGTCACGGGACCGGTGGGATAAGCACCCTGCCAATCCTGCACCCACTCCCAGACATTTCCGAGCATGTCATAAAGACCCCAGGGATTCGCCGGTTTCTGCCCCACTGCTTGCGTACTGCATGCGCGGCATACATAATTACCGGTCTGCCAGGTATCCCCCTTGTTTCCCGATTTGTTCTCGCCGCAACTGTTCCCGCTAAACCAGGCAATATTTTCGAGGATTGCCGTCTCATTCCCTCCCACTATATAAAGGACGCCTTCAGAAAGGGTTGCGGTGCTGTTGGCCCGGGCCGCATATTCCCATTCCGCCTCCGTGGGCAGGCGATAGGCGGCGATCCCATCCTTCTTGTTCAGGCGACGGATGAATTCCTGGGCGTCATGCCAGGATACCTGCTCGACAGGATAATCGTCTCCGCATTCCTTAAAAAAGGAGGGATTGCGCCCCATCACCGCTTGCCATTGCCCCTGGGTAACTTCCGTCGTCTGCAGGTAAAAAGGTTTGGTGATGGCGACCTGGTGCTGTGGTTCATCCGTCCGCCGGCCTGCCTCCTGACTGGTGGCGCCCATCATAAAGTCCCCGGAGGGAATCCGGATGAATTTCATGCCGAGGCTGTTCTTGATGAACTTGGGCTCATCCGGTTTGTCCGCCCCTAAGGCCGAAGCAGCCATCAACAGCACGATGAAAGAGAAAACAATTTTTCTAATCATTGGGTTGCATCCTTGCTTAAACCGGATAAAAAAACCTTTCAATACCTATCACATTTAGTGTTCCCTCACAACTGTTTCTTGCCATTTCCGATGTGAATATGGGAATTTATCCTTGATTGATCGTTAAGTAAATGGTATGGGAATTCTCGGGGACGGGTTGTTTTTTTTGTTAATATTTTAATATCTTTTGTCATCTTCCTCATACTTACTGCGACCCCCATGAACTGTCCGGAAGGGCATTCAGTTTGTTCGGGAAACCGCTAACCTGCATCAATGTGAGACGGATCTCTTGGAGGTCATGAAAAAGCATTCTTCGGCGCTACTTCTTTCGTCTTTGTTTTTCCTTGTCATCGTCGTGCCGGGTTGTACACCTGTTCGCACCCATCAGCAGACGATCGACGGCACGAAAAGCTATACCGATCAGATCAGCGATATCGAAAAAACCAAGATACGGGCCACGGTTATTACCAGCCTCAATGAAGGCCTGAATAAATACCGTCTTTCACCGGGGGATCAAATCGAGGTCATGTATCACATTTCCCTGGCCCCACAGGCCGAGGATTACTCCCTGGGCGTCAACGACGAAGTTAACGTCGAATTTTACTACCACCCCCAGATCAACCGAACGTTGGTCATTCGACCGGACGGCAAGATTACCCTGCCCATCAAGGGGGATTTTATGGCCGCCGGCATGAAGCCGACGGTACTGGCAAGTGCCATAGCCAGTGCCTATTCGGATATCCTGAGCGATCCCCAGGTCACTGTCAACGTCAACAAGTTTTCCTCTCATATCACGGAATTACAGAAGGCCATCACCAATTCGCCGCGGGGACAGGCGCGGCTGTGCATTATCGCCCCGGACGGCAAGATCTACCCGCCGCTGCTGAAAAGCATCCCGGCGGCAGGTAGGACGGTGGACGAACTTAAAAATGATCTTGCCAGGGAATACAAGCGTGATTTCACCAATCTCCAGATTTCTGTCCTCGTGGAAAGCATTGCGGGCAACCGGATCTTCGTATTCGGCGAGGTACAACGGCCCGGCGCCATCTCTATGTCCAAACCGATGACGGTCCTTCAGGCTATCGCCTTCTCCGGAAATATCCTGCCCACGGGTTCCCTGGGAAAAGTCAAGGTCCTCACGTGGAATGAAAACAACCAGGCGACGGTGCGGACGATTAATCTTGAAAATGTCCTCCTGGGAGGGAAAACGGAAGAAGATTTCATTCTCCCCAGCAACAGCGTTGTTTACGTCCCGAAAACGGCCATCGCCATAGCGGACGAGTTCGTCGACCAATACATCAGCAAGCTTCTCTTATGGCAGGGATCGAACCTTTCCTTCCAATATGAAGTCCACAAAATACCCGTGGGTGTGTCACGATACTGATGCAGTATTTTGTGTTTAACGGGAGCCATCGGCATGGAAACTAAAAGAACCTTTTCCCTCCGGGATGTATTCTACATCCTCTTTAAGAACAAGGTCCTGATTCTGTCCGTGTTTCTCACCTCCCTGATCATATCCTCCTGTTATTGCCTTTTCGTTTCTCCCCTCTATCGCGCGGAAGCCAAGATTATCGTCAAGCTCGGCAAGGCCCAGTTCGCGGGGATGGAGCAGTACCGTCCCGAAAATTACAACATCCTTTTTCAGGAGCGATCCGCCAACATCAATAATGAAATCGAACTGATCAGGGGGCAGTACCTGACTCAGAAGGTCGTGGAAAGGATGAGGGGTCACATTGAAGAGATGAAGAAAAGGGGAAAGGCCGACGATGAAAAGGGAGATATCAACTCCTTCAGCAAGGCCTTAAAGGTTACCTACATCGAAGATACAGACATGATGAAGCTTTCCTTTCGCTGGACAGATCCCCTCTTTGCCGCCCTCGCTGCCAATACCTATGTCGATGAATATATCAATCAGCATACGAAGGTTAACGAATCCAAGCAGACTTATCAATTTTATCTCGAACAGTTAGAGCTGTATGATAAGCTATTGAAACAGGCGGAAGACGAACTTCAGACCTTCCTGAACCAGACCAACATCTCCAACCTTGCCTTGCAAAAGGATTTACTCTTGAGGCGTATTGCGGAGTTGGAAGCAGACCATGTATCAAATCGCATCACTGTCGAGCAGGGGGTTACAAAACTCAACAGCGTGAAAAAAATGGCTGTTAATCTCGACGGCTGGATCGAAACACCGGATCTCGGATCTCCCAACGCCGACAAGCTGGCCTATTTAGCCGCCCTTGACCAGTCTTATTTCCGTCTTAAGGTTGAAAGAGACCGGCTTTTGAAAACCTACACCCCCAAAGCTACGGAAGTGCGAAGCATCGACCGCCAGCTCAGCGGCCTCCGCAAACAGAAGACAGACAGTCTCCTGAACATCATCCATACGGAAGTATCCATCTCCGAGGCAAAAAAGAACAGTCTTTACAAAGAATTGACGACACAGAAAAAGCAGCTCGAAGAGATTAACGGCCTGACGATGCGACTGAAACAATTGGAACGGCAGCGGGAAATCGTCGAAGTAAATTATCAGCTCTACAAGAAAAAAGCTGAAGATCTGCGCATTTCCGACGACCTTGATACCAGGAAGATCTCCAGCGTGAAGATCGTGAGTCCTGCAATCGCGCCGATGGCCCCCTACTTCCCCGATTCCGCCCTCATTATCGGCCTCTCTTCAATGCTGGGCCTCTTTCTCGCTTTTACCCTTTCCGCGGTCCGGGAATTTTTCAATCATACCTTCAAGGATGATATCGACGTCCGGAACTATCTCAACGTCCCCTTGCTTATTACCATCCCCCTCCTGGACGTAGATGAGACGAGGTCAGAGGGGAAAGACGCCACACACACCCATACCTCCCAAAAAGGGTTTCTGAATAAAAATATCGCTTCCGTTGCGACCTCCATCGTGATCGCCGTCGCCGCGCTTTTCGCCTATTATGTCCATGTCACAACGCAATCGTCCCACCGGCAGGTACAGTATGCCGCGGCCCCCGCTTATACCGAACCCGCACGCACCGTCAATACAGAAGGTCCCGCTCCAGAAGCATCTAAAGGCGGTGATGTTAATAACAATCCCGTTGACAAGCCAGCACTCCAGGATGCAGCCATTTTCAAGGGCGCCCTTCCTCAGGGGGCGGCTGTTAACCGGCCGGCCGTTCCTCAAACAGCACCACAAGAAAATACATCTTCATCACGCCAGGAGAAAGATATCCCTCTGTTCGGGAAATCAACCGGAAAAATTACCATGGCGCCGACAGAAATCAGGGATTCCCTGGTAACAAAGGGAAAGATTCGGAAATAAACGAGACAAGAAGGATGTTTGCCGTGTTCAGAAAAAAAGCCGTCCAGAGAGCCACCGCCAGACTCCCCCTGATGTGGAATCTTTTTGATCAATTCTACCGGACCATCCTCAATCTCCCCTTCTTTCAGGAAAAGGACTCTTACGCCATCGTCGTCACCTCCGCCAACGGCGGCGAAGGAACCTCCACCGTTGCCCTGAATATGACCTATGCCTATGCCTACGATTCCACAAGAAATGCCCTCCTGATCGACGGAAACCTTAGGGCTCCGGCGCTCCACAGCCATTTCGGTGTTCCCCGGGAAAAGGGACTGACGGAGCTGGTGGATGGAACAGCCGAGCTTCATGAAGTGCTGGTGTGCGTGCAGTTGGACGAGACGGAGAGATGCCGGGAAGGACAGAATAAAGCAACCATCCCCGGTTTTCATTTCATTCCCGCCGGCCATTCGGTAGTGAATCCGATTGTCCTTTATCAGTCCCCCGCCTTCCTGGCCTTGCTGGAACAGTTAAGAACCACCTTTTCCTTCATCATAATCGACGCTTCCCCCCTGATACACTATCCGGAATCTCCTGTTCTCGCCGGTAAAACCGATGGCGCTATATTGGTTCTCCAGCATGAAGAGACAAGTTGGGAGGTGGCGCAAGTCGCCCAAAAATACCTGCAAATGACCAACTCCCGGATTATTGGCGCCATTTTAAACAAACAGCAGTTCTTCATTCCGAAACAGATTTATAAATACCTCTAAGCAAGGCAATGAAAGTCCTCTCTTCCGATCAGACCGCAGCCCAGGCATCCGGAGAAAAGCTTACTATCCTGGCTGTCTGTCTGGCCTTTGGCATTCTTTCCACCTTCTTGGCCGTTGTGTTCAGTGAGCTGGAGTTCAAATATCTTTTCGGCGTTTTAGGGGCGCTGCTCGTCTTTTTTGCCGCAGTGATAATCCGCAGGAACGAGCAGCTTATTGTAGGCTTTCTCATCCTTTTCGCCATGAGCATCCCCCTGCGGATCAACCTCGGGTTTTTCTACCGCAAAGAACACGTGGGCGGCGCCCAGGGTATAGATATCTCCGCCATTCACGTGACCATTCTGGCCCTGTTTCTCCTCCTCCTCTACAAATACTGGTCCACCAGGCAGCAGCCCCTGCTGGAATACAACGGCCTCCTCCTGGGGTCCCATGTCTTCTTTTTCCTCACCGTAATCCTCAGCCTGTGGAACGCCGCCGACCGGATACTCAGTTTTTATGAGATCATCCGCATCATGGTGCTCATTGCCGTCTTCTTCGTGATCATGAATCTACGGGAGGAAAAGTATCTGCGCGTACTGCTCTTTTTTTTCACTGTAGGCGTCTTTTCCCAGGCCGTCCTGGCTATTATCCAATTTAAAACGGGGCTTGCCCTGGGCCTGAAGTTCCTGGGAGAGCAGGCCCTGGTGGGACAGAGCCTGGGAGGCATGGTCAGCAGGGCGACGGGCACGATCGGTCATCCCAACAATCTGGCCTATTTTTTTGAAATGCTCCTGCCCTTGACCCTGGCCCTCCTCATGGTTGAGAAGAAAAAATCCTTGCAGATATGGTATTTTATCACCTTTACCCTTGGCCTGGCGGGGATTCTGACCACTCTTTCCAGGGCGGCCTGGCTAACGCTGCCCCTTTCGCTGCCCCTGGTCTTCTTTTTTCTCGTGAGGAAAAAACTCTTTCAGACCCAAACTGTCATCATTATCAGCGTCGCCCTTGCCTTTTCCGTCTTGTTCATCTATCCGAATTATTCAATGATTCAGAAACGTTTTTTCTACAGCGATGAGGGTTCCGCCCGGACCAGGTTGCCGATGAATCAGGCCGCCATCTCCGTCATAGAACAGTTCCCCCTGACAGGGGTCGGTATCAATAATTTCAAGTCGTCTTTCAGCGAATATGACCTTACGGGCGGCTCCCGGATTCTCAGGGGGGACCGTCATGTGGTC
>JANXZC010000113.1 GCA_025355725.1 Syntrophus sp. (in: bacteria) | reverse complement strand
TCCGCTGCCGGACGGTATAGACCTGCTCATGATCCTGGCTGAAGGCCGCAATAATCTCGCCGATCATGCGTCGGTCGTCGTCGTTCATCATGCCGACGGCCAGCGCCGTCGGTCCCCGGAAATTCTGCGGGCTGAAGAGGAACTGCTCGGGGCTGGCCAAGCCTGTGATCCGCTCATTTTCCTCCTGGATGCGGCCCATAATCACCTTCAGGCCGGGTCGCAGGCGGAAATGGCGGCCCGTTGTGATCAGCACCAGATCGGCATGAGTGTAATCGGGCTGATGAGCGAAGAGGTCTTGCAGGCGGGCGGCGATCACCTTATCGGTCAGTAGGCAGCCCCCGGCCGGACATGGGTAGTCTTTGACGCCCAGTTGTTCAGCTAAGGCGAACTGTGGTTTCCTGGTCCGTCCGGACATGGCCAGGAGCTTTTCCCGGTCTACAATGCCCTCCCGCTCCGGCCGGGTGGGGTCGAAATGCAAGGCGGACAGGGGTCTCAGAATGAGGTCGGCCAATCCGCTCTCCCGCGCGATCAGATTTATTGTGTGGCGCTGTTGCGACATGGGCCGCTGCCCCAGTACTTCTCCCGTAATGACAAAAGATGCTTCCACCTCGGACATCATTTCTTTGACCTTGCGAAGCATGTAAATCCGGCAATCGATGCAGGGATTCATGCCGCTGCCATGGCCGTGGGGCGGATGCTCGACCATTTTGATATAATCCATCCCTTTATGGACGACCCGGATGGGGACGGCGAACTCCTCGGCGACCTTCCGGGCCTGCATCTTGCATCCTGCCGTTTTCGGCGTACAGTTGCAGAAAACGCTCGTAAAATGGACGGCCGTCATCTCGATCCCCTGATCGATCATCATCTTTACAGCCAAGGTACTGTCCAGCCCCCCGGACAGGAGGGCAATGGCTCTTTTATTCATTGATGTCATTTCAAGATGCCTTTCTCAAGCTGTGTCCAGCGTCCCGGGAGATAGACCGTCCAAGACCTTCCACCATCCCTTGTACGCAGAAGCTGCATTTGCGGGCGTCATCACCGATACAGATTTTGTCCGGGTAAAGGGCGTAGAGCTTCCGGTATTTCGTCGGCGTCATGTTGGGCATGAGGACATTGCCCCCACATTGTAGCGCCCGCTGCCGCCCGAAAGGGTCGATGGTCCCCGTTGCCGTGGTTGCCGGCATATGGACATTATTTGTCAGCAGGCGGGTCAGGGCCGTCACCCGTAAAACCTGATCCAGGGTACCGTCGGGACTTCCCGCCAGCGGTGTGTCGGGGTGGCTGATGAAGGGACCGAGTCCGATCATGTCCGGTTCCAGTTTGGCAAACATAAGAACATCATCGGTCAGGCTCGCGACTGTTCGTCCGTCCGATAATCAAGTTTTTTATCGTCATACCTTCCCTTCTCCTGCCGATCGCTTTTTCCTGTCTGCTTGCCCCTGTCATGTCGATAGAAAATACCGATCAATCATTCCGTCCAGAATATTCTCAAGCGTCATGTTGCCCGCGTCACTGACTTCTCTATGCATTATTTCGGCGATATCCTTGAATGCATCGAACAGGTTCGGGTCGAAATGACTGTCTCTCTCGCTGTCCATGAGCTGCATGGCCGCCGTGAAGGTTAAGGCCTGCTTGTACGGACGTTCGGAGGTCAGGGCGTCAAAAACATCGGCAATAGCAAAAATTCTGGCGTTGAGGGGGATATTGGCCCCTTTAAGGCCAGCCCCATAACCGCCGCCGCCGAATTTTTCGTGATGATACCTGACAATGTCGGCAGCGTCCTTTAGCCAGTCGTAATTATCAATAATATCGATCCCGTGATTCACATGGGCCTTCATAACGGCGAACTCCTCTTCCGTCAGTCTTCCCGGTTTGAGCAGGATATTGTCGCTGATGGCGATTTTTCCCACATCGTGGAGAAAAGATCCTTTGATCAGCCCCTGGATATCTCTTCCCTGCATGCCCATTGTCTCGGCAAGACGAACGGCGTAGATCGTCACTCGGTAGTTGTGGATGTTGGTGTCACTATCCCTTTTCGCTATGGCGCCCCCCAAGACCTTCAGCATCCCGATATTAGCTTGGGACAGATCGACCGTCAATTGAATCAGCCCCCTGTTCAAAGCGAGGACGATCGGATAGACCACTGCCGCCGTCAGAAAAACAATAAACACCACTTGCAGGAGAGAAAGGACGATACGGTTTCTGATCTCGGCCATAGCGTCGGCGGTTACTTTGTAGACGCCGTTCAAATAGCCGATAATCTGGCCTGTTTCCGTCTTCAGGGGCGTCAGGACCAACACGTAAATCTGTCCCCCCCTGCCATGGAATTTTTCATAATGGACTTCGCTGTCCATGAAGGGATTAATTATATGTTGCTTGATTTTTTCTTCTATGGCCTGCACTTCAGGGTGATGCACTTCGACGATTTTTTGTCTGCTACTGTCGTAGAGCTCCACCATGACGAAGTGCCCCTTTTGAATGTGCTTCCGACCTTCCTGAACTATTTGTTCGCGTTTGACCGCTTCCGGGCTGGCGAGATAATCTCTCGTGGCCCTGGCAAACCCCTTGGATTCTTCCGCCGCCATGCTGCCGACATACCGGTCGATTTTTTTGATTTCAATAAAATAGACCGCGGTTCCCATCAGCAGGGACAGAAACAGGCAGGCCAGAAGCAGCCGCATAATCAATTTTCTATGAATATGTCCGACCATTATCAGGGACCATTATGTTCTCTTGCGCCAATCTTTCTTCCCCGGAATAAATATAGCCGGCATTGCTGCGCACATAGCCAAGGAGGGTTACGTTATACTTTCTGGCGAGGTTTACCGCTGCCGCCGTGGGGGTTGATCGGGAGACAAGGACCGGGACGCCGAGCCTGATGACCTTGGTGATGATTTCAGAAGAAACCCTCCCGCTCACGAAGAGCATGCCGCTACCGACGATATTCATTTTATCTTTTCTAAGGAGCACGCCCGCGATCTTATCGAAACAGTTGTGCCGTCCGATATCCTCGTTAAAAACGGAAAAGACATCGTGTTGGAATAGGACACTGTGGACCCCGCCGATGGCCTTGTAAATCTCGGAGCGACGCTCGAATTCCTTCATGGAGCGGAGGATATCGGGGAGGGAAAATCTGTCCTGGCTTGAAACAGGCAGAAATATCTCTTCTTTGAGGGGATTGATGTAGGTAAAACACTTACCGCAGCCCGACGTGACGCTGCGGAGGCTTTCGCACTTTTCGACCGCTCTTCCGGGAGCAAGATCAATCATCACAGCGAACAGGCGTTCATTATAGGCTATGGACGAGAC
>JANXZC010000135.1 GCA_025355725.1 Syntrophus sp. (in: bacteria) | reverse complement strand
CCGGGCGCCTTTCCGCCGCGTATTTGAACGGGGTCAGGCTTACTAATATACATTTAACGTTTAATGTCTATTAGTAAGCCTGACCCCGTTGGAGCTTTATGCCCCCTTTTCGTATTGTTTCTGAATATGAGCCCCAAGGCGATCAACCCCAGGCGATAGCCAGGCTGACTGCGGGTATTGAACAAGGTCTCCCTCATCATGTTCTCTTGGGGGTGACCGGCTCGGGGAAAACCTTTACCGTTGCCCAGGTTATCCAGGCCGTCCAGCGCCCCGCTCTCGTGATCGCCCACAACAAGACCCTGGCGGCCCAGTTGTACGGGGAATTCAAAAGCCTTTTCCCCGATAATGCGGTGGAGTATTTTGTCAGTTATTACGACTACTATCAGCCCGAGGCCTACCTTCCCAGCACGGACACCTACATTGAAAAGGATTCAGCAATCAACGAAGAGATCGACAAACTGCGTCATGGGGCGACACATGCCCTTTTTGAGCGTCAGGATGTAATTATTGTGGCCAGCGTATCATGTATTTATGGTCTCGGCTCCCCCGAAGCCTACCAGGGGATGATGCTCTATATTGAGGAAGGGATGGAAATCGGCCGTGACGTCATGCTCCGGCGCCTTGTGGAAATCCAGTATGAACGAAACGATATCGATTTTCACCGGGGAACCTTCCGGGTCCGGGGCGATGTGGTTGAAATATTTCCGGCCTATGAACAGGAACGGGCGGTCCGGGTGACGTTTTTCGATGATGTCATAGAAGAGATCCTGATTGTTGATCCCTTGAGGGGAAAGAAGATCGAGAAAATTACAAAATTAGCGATTTATCCGGGAAGCCATTACGTAACGACCAAGGATAATCTCAAAAGGGCGATGTTGGAAATCCGCACGGATCTCCGGGAACGACTTGTCATCCTGAAAAGCAATAACAAACTGCTCGAAGCCCAGCGCTTGGAGCAGCGTACCATGTTTGATCTCGAGATGATGGAGGAAATGGGCTACTGTCAGGGGATCGAAAACTACTCCCGCTATTTGACCGGACGGCAACCGGGACAACCGCCCCCCACCCTCATGGAATATTTCCCGAAAAACTCCCTTTTGATCATTGATGAGAGTCATGCGACGATCCCCCAACTCATCGGCATGTACCGGGGGGATCGTTCTCGGAAGGAAACCCTGGTGGAGTACGGTTTTCGTCTCCCCTCGGCCCTGGACAACCGGCCCCTCCGCTTTGAAGAATACGAAGCCTTTCCCCAGCAGCGCATATATATCTCGGCAACGCCGGCGTTATACGAAATAGGGAAGGCAAATGGACAGGTTGTCGAGCAGATCATCCGCCCCACCGGTCTCATGGACCCGGAGATCATCATCAAACCGGTTAAGGATCAGGTTGACGACCTCCTCGGGGAGATTCGGAAACGGGTGGAGAAAGGGGAACGGGTCCTGGTGACCACCCTGACCAAGCGCATGGCGGAAAATCTCACGACCTATTACCAGGAATTGGGGATCAAAGTCCGCTATCTCCACTCGGATATCCATACCCTGGAACGGGTGGAGATTATCAGGGATCTGCGGTTGGGGGAATTTGACGTCCTGGTTGGAGTAAATCTCCTCCGGGAGGGTCTTGACATCCCCGAGGTTTCCCTGGTGGCTATCCTTGACGCCGACAAGGAGGGTTTTCTCCGCTCGGAACGATCATTGATCCAGACCGCCGGCCGGGCGGCGCGGCATGTCTCCGGGCAGGTCATCATGTTTGCCGATGTGATAACGAAATCTATTCAGGCCTGCCTCACTGAAACGAAACGTCGCCGGAAACTGCAATTCCGGCATAATAAAAGGCATGGCATCACCCCTGAGTCTATCAGGAAGACCATCTCGAATGTTCTGACCTCGGTCTACGAGGCGGACTATCTCACTGTGCCGCTGGTCCGGGAAGGGAAGTCGCCCTATGGGAAGGAAGATGAATTAGTTACCTTGATTGCACGTCTGAAGGTGGAAATGAAAAAGGCCGCGGAGGATCTGGAATTTGAAAAGGCGGCGGAACTCCGGGATGAGATCAGGGAGCTTGCCTCGCTTATGATTGGGCTTGGGGGTGAAATGTCATGATGGACAAGATAATTCAGACTGCCCCCCGCTCCCCCGGGGTCTACCTGATGAAGGACATCGCCGGGAAGGTCATCTACGTAGGCAAGGCCAGGGACCTCCGGTCCCGCTTGCGGAACTACCTGGGAGGGGGAGATACACGTCCGATGATCCCCTTTCTTGTCTCCCGGATCCAGGACGTCGAATGGATATTGACGGATACGGAAAAAGAGGCTCTGATTCTCGAGAATACTCTCATCAAGGAACACCGGCCCCGCTATAATGTCGATTTCCGCGACGACAAGGCCTACTTTCACATTCGCGTTCAGGCAACTGAGACTTTTCCCCGCTTCCAGCTCGTCCGGCGAACTAAAAAGGATGGCGCGAGGTACTTCGGTCCTTACCCATCCAGCTCATCAGCCAAGGAGACCCTGCGGTTCCTGCAGACGGTCTTTCCCCTCCGCACCTGCCGGGATGTGGAACTCCGCAGCCGCAGACGTCCCTGCCTGGAGCACCAAATCGGCCGTTGCCTGGGGCCCTGCGTCCAACTTGTCAGTGAAGAAACCTATCAACATGCCGTCCGGGATGCCCTGACATTTCTGGAAGGCAGAGAGACGGATCTGCTGCAGAACCTGGAGACCCGCATGAAGAACGCGGCGCAGGCATTGCAATTTGAGGAAGCCGCCGCCTTGCGGGACAAAATTGCATCGATCCGGACAACCCTGGAAATTCAACGGACCGCTTCTTTGGCGGCCAAGGATCAGGACGTGTTCGGCCTGTATCGGGAAGGCGCCTTGACCCAGGTCTGCCTGCTGAAGGTGAGGGCAGGTAGAATGGTTGGAAAGCAGACCTTTCCCTTGATCCGGGTCGGCCTGCCGACGGGGGAAATCCTGGCGGCGGTGCTCACGCAATATTATGACGCCGGTCATGAAATCCCCGGAGAAATCTTGCTCCCCGAAGCAGGCGAGGACCGGCCCGTCCTTGAAGAATGGCTTGGGGAGAAGCGGGGACGATTCGTCAGGATAATGATTCCAAAGAGAGGGCAGGGGAGAGCGCTTATCGGGATGGCCAATCGCAACAGCGAAAGCGCCCTGAAGATAATGCAGCAGACCGCCGGCCCCGATGAAGCCATGAAGCGCCTGGTGAAGGCTCTCGGACTCCGTAAGACGCCGGAGCGGATGGAGTGTTTCGACATCTCGAATATCGGCGGCGAGTATGCCGTGGGTTCCATGGTTGTCTTTTCCCATGGCGTCCCGGACAAGGCTCGTTATCGCCGCTTCCGGATCCGGACGGTTGCCGGCGCCGACGACTATGCCATGATGTATGAGGTGCTCCAAAGGCGTTATTCCCGGAGGGAAAACCTGCCGGATCTGCTGATGGTGGACGGCGGCAAAGGACAGCTCTCGGTGGCCATTTCTGTCTTGAAGGACCTGGACATCGGCGGCGTTGAGGTCATTGCCCTGGCCAAAGGGGGATGCCATGCCGGCGAGGATCCGAGGGAATCCGGCAATGACTTGAAAACACTGGATATCCCCCCGATTGTAACCGGGGTGACGCGCCGGAATGACGGTAGGGAGACTGAATCGGAATTTGTCACGGATCTTGATGATCATAAGGGGAGACAACATGCCAAAGACAGGCCAGGCGGCGATGACCGTTACGTTGGCAAAACGGGCGACCGGGTCTTCCTGCCGGCCCGGAAGGACGCCGTAGATATCTCCCGCTGGCCGGCGGCGCTGTTTCTTCTCCAGCGTTTGCGCGACGAGGCCCACCGTTTTGCCGTAAGCTATCATCGGAAAGTTAAAGAAAAAGAGGATTTCAGCTCTCTCCTGGATCGCATTCCCGGCGTCGGCCCAGAGAAAAAGAAAATCCTCCTCAAGGAATTTGGGGACATCGGAAAGATCAGAGCGGCGACCATTCTTGACTTGCGGAAGATCAAGGGAATTGGTAAGGAGCTGGCCGCGGCGATTGTTGACTTTTTCATAAAGGAAAACGGTCTACCGGCGGAAGTATAATCTGAAAATGCGTTCCTATGTGCTTGACTTAATTCACTAATAATTTCCCCTCCCCTTCAAAGGGGAGACTTCAGATCATTTTCCCGCCTCCTAAAGGGGAGACCACAGAATATTTTCCTCCCCTTGAAGGGGATGCCACAGAATATTTCCCCTCCCCTTGAAGGGGAGACCACAGATTATTTCCCTCCCCTTCAAGGGGAGGGTTAGGGTGGGGATGGGGTTCCCTCCTCATTTCTGGAGTCAAATTGAGCAGGTAACGGTTATGGGAGTCAACCGGTGAGTTTTATTTCGATTCTGATTATCGCCATCGGCCTGGGCATGGATGCCTTTTCCGTCGCCATCAGCATTGGGGCGGTGAGCCGCAGGGTTTCACCGGCCCGGGTCCTGCGCCTGTCCACAAGTTTCGGCCTCTTCCAGTTTCTAATGCCCCTTGCCGGCTGGTTGGGCGGGATGACGGTGGCAGATCACATTGCCGGATTTGACCACTGGATAGCCTTTGTGCTCCTCATCTATGTCGGCGGCAAGATGATCCATGAATCCTTCCAGAGTGAAGAGAAAGTTCATCCCAACGATCCTACGAAGGGCCTGACCCTTCTCATGCTGTCCGTGGCCACGAGCATCGACGCCCTGGCGGTGGGCCTGAGCCTGGCGTTATTGAAGTCGCCGATTCTTTATCCAAGCATCATCATCGGGGTAGTTGCGTTTGTCATGACGGCGGTGGG
>JANXZC010000125.1 GCA_025355725.1 Syntrophus sp. (in: bacteria) | reverse complement strand
ATTTCCACCTTCGGGGGCGGCTTGAACTGGAACAGTTTATCAGGTAAATTATTGTTAATCACAATGTTAAGGAATGAGACGGCGGTCCGGTTTCCGTACACATCGGAAAACTGACACTGGATAATGGTAAAATCGTCTTTGTGAACGGTCACCAGAATCATATCAACTCCCAGATCACCCTTTTTGGGCGTCAGGGAAAGGCGATAATTCCCTCCCTCATCCGTCGGTTCCTTGGCATTTGCAAAGGCCAGATTAAAATCCTCGGTCACCTTCCCGAGGCCGTTCAATAAGCGCACGAGTACCTGGGATTTGAAGAGCTTGCCCGTATCCTGGACATAAACCGCATGGTCCTGGGGCACATAAAGGTAAGCCTTGGTCGGATTTATAATCAGCTTTTTGACTTTGGGCTTTGTATAATCCCAGAGCATCCTTTGCGGAGGTTTATAATAAACTGTCCCCTCCTCCCGTTCCTTCCGGTTCACCGACGCCAGGGTAACCTCCTGAATGAAACGGGCCTTGAAATCGGTGGTCTTCTCATAGGTCCCCTGGAGTCCCTGAGCGATCTGCTCCAGAGAGAGGCTTTCGGCCTGGACCGTCCCCCCGGCAAGACAGGTCAGACCCATTATAATTCCGATTCCGATGATAAATAGATACGAATTCCGATACATCCCTAACCTCCGTGACTGCCCCGATCCCTTAGTCAAAAGTCGTGCCATTTTTTTATCTATGTGCATATCTTACACGGGCGGGGCCTAACTCGCAGAAAATCCTCAGCACATACATAAGTATCTGTTTTCACTACACTTTAACACTGCCCAAAATAGCGGCAAACCGATATAAAATCGTGACATTTACAGACTTAGGCAGTTTATGCACACAGTTATCAACAGCGTTTTCCACAAGGCTGTGAATTGCCGGGACAAGTCTATGGAATAGCATCTTTAATCCTTGACGAGGCCGAAAAAAGGGCCGTCAACCGTTTTTCCCTTCATCCGATCTTCATGCGCCAGCCGAAAGGATCATCCTTTTCGCCATACTGGATCTCAAGTATTTCCTGGTAAAGTTTCTCCGTCAGGGCCCCTGTTTTTCCCCTATTAATGGGATACTCCCTGTCTCTGTAACAAATCTGGCCGATGGGAGAAACGATGGCGGCCGTTCCCGAGGCAAAGGCCTCCTTCATGATACCCTTGCTGCAGGCGGTAATGATCTCATCCATGGAAAGGGGCCGTTCGGAAACCTTCAGTCCCCATGACCGGGCGATCTGCAGAACGGAATCGCGGGTGACGCCGGGAAGAATCGTCCCCGCCAGAGGCGGCGTGATCAATTCGTCGTCAATGACAAAGAAGATATTGCTCGTTCCCACTTCTTCCACAAATTTTCTCGTGACGGCGTCCAACCAGAGGACCTGGGTGTAACCCTTTTCGACGGCTATGGCGCTCGCCATCAGGCTGGCTGCATAGTTCCCCGCCGCCTTGCAATAGCCGATGCCGCCGGGAGCGGAACGGACGTATTCTTCCACGACGTATATCTTTGTCGGGCTGAAACCTTCGGGATAGTATGCCCCCACCGGTCCCACAATAATATAAAAGAGATAGGCGTTGGCGGGATGGACGCCCAAGGCCGCCTCGGTCGCAATCATCGTTGGTCTGATGTAAAGCGAGGCGCCGCTGCTCCGGGGAATCCAGTCCTTCTCGAGGAGGACGAGCTTCTTCACCGCCTCTAAAAAAATCTCCGGATCCAGAGTCGGCATGCAGAGCCGCTTCGCAGATTCATTCATGCGCTTGATGTTTTCCGTGGGACGAAAAAGATTTATCTCTCCCCCCTTCCCCCGGTAGGCCTTCATCCCTTCAAAGATCAACTGCCCGTAATGGAGGCACATGGCCGCCGGATCGAGGGGAAGACTTTCATAGGGTCTGACCGCGGGATCATACCATCCCTTGTCGGAATGATACGGCATGGTAAACATGTGATCGGTTAGAATTTTACCAAACCCCAGTTTTGACTCATCCGTCGGCTTGGGCTTTTTCTTTCCCGGAGTAACCGGAACAATTCTGATTTCCATATAATTACTTCCCCCCTTGTAATTGTTTAAGAGATATTTGTTCCCCTATCATTAAACAAGTTTTCTATCAAGACTTCTATACTGGATGGCCTCGGCAACGTGGGAAGACTGAATGGATGCCTGGCCATCAAGGTCGGCGATCGTCCTGGCCACCTTCAGAATCCGCTTGTAGGCCCGGGCGCTGAGACCCAGCTTCTCCATGGCCATTTCCAGCAATTTCTGGGACTCCCTGTCAATCTCGCAATAGCGTTTGACCTCTCCATCAGACATCCGGGCGTTAAAAGGCGCCACTCTTGCGCCGAAACGCGCCTCCTGAATGGTTCGCGCCCCGCCGATCCTTCCTCTGATGGTTTCTGATGCCTCCCCCTGGTAACGGCCCGCCAATTCTCGGTAACGCAAGGCGGGAACCTCGATGTGGAGATCGATCCGGTCCAGAAGGGGTCCGGATATCCTTCCCTGATACTGGCGGATCTGCTGGGAACTGCAACGGCAAGTCCGATGGGCAGCGCCATAATACCCGCAGGGACAGGGATTCATCGCCGCCACGAAAAGAAAACGCGCCGGATAGGTCACAGTCATAGCCGAGCGGGCAATCGTCACCGTTCCCTCTTCCAGGGGCTGCCGCAGTGCTTCCAGAACATTTTTTTTGAATTCCGCCAATTCATCAAGGAAAAGAACACCATGATGGGCCAGACTGATCTCTCCCGGTTTGGGGGTCTGACCGCCGCCGATTAGTCCGGCATCGGAGATGGTATGATGGGGCGACCTGAAGGGACGCTGCCTGATCATGACCTCCCCTCTGTTCAACAGCCCGGCAACGGAATATATTTTGGCCGCTTCGACGGCCTCGGCGAAGGAAAGGGCCGGCAGAATGGACGGCAGGCGCCGGGCCAGCATCGTTTTCCCGCTCCCCGGGGGACCGAGCATTAAAATATTGTGCCCCCCGGCGGCGGCAATCTCCATCGCCCGTTTGGCCTGATCCTGACCCTGAACATCCCGGAAGTCGTGGTCTTCAGGCAAGGGGCCCTGAAACATCGCCTCCACGTCCAGTTGCATCGGTTTGATTTCCCTGGTGCCATTGAGAAACTCCACTACCTCAGCGAGGCTTTCCACCGGGATGACCTCAATACCAGCAACCATGGCCGCTTCCGGGGCATTGTCTGGGGACAGGATGATACCCCGAAGTCCCGCTTCCCTCGCCTGAAAAGCCGCCGGCAGTGCCCCGTGCACCCCCTTGATCCGCCCGTTCAGAGAAAGCTCTCCCAGGAGGATATAGTCGTGAAGCATGCCCGGTCCGACCACGCCTTCCGCCGCCAGGATGCCTGCCGCAATGGGGAGGTCAAAACCCGTGCCCTCCTTCTTGATATCCGCCGGGGCAAGATTGACGGTGACATGATGCCGGGGAAAGGGGTAGCCGGAATTTTTTACGGCCGCCTTGATCCGGTCCCGACTCTCCCGGACGGAGACATCAGGAAGCCCCACCGTGGAGAACTGGGGCAACCCCGGCGAGGTATCGACCTCGACGTCAATCAGGTATGCCTCTATTCCGATAACCGAACTGCCAAAGATTTTAACAATCATTCAAGACCTTCCCCATTCAATAAAGCCTGTGCACAGGCCTGCTTCAGCAGGAAACATTTTAGACAGAGGCACAACCCCCTTAGTCTGAACTGAAGATCAGTGAATATATATAGAAAACCAGAAGTTTTTTCAACTATCTTGACGGGACGAAAAGGCTGTGATAAGTCCGCGCCAATCAGGATAAACATTTATGGTAAAGCTAACTCACCTGGATGAATACGGTCAGGCCAGGATGGTGGATGTTACCGGGAAGACGCCGACAGTGAGGGAGGCGGTGGCCCGGGGCAGGGTCATCATGAAGCCGGAAACCCTGGCGCTCGTGGAGGGCGGCAAAATCCCCAAGGGAGACGTCTATGGCGTTGCCAGAATCGCCGGGATCATGGCCGCGAAAGAAACGGGACGAATTATCCCCATGTGTCATCCCCTGGAATTGACAGGGATCGACATATCCTTTCAAAGTAACCATGACCGGGGGGAAGTCGCTATTGAAGCGAAGGTGAAAACCGTGGGACGAACGGGCGTGGAAATGGAAGCCCTTACCGCCGTAAGCGTAGCCGCCCTGACCATCTATGATATGTGCAAAGCCGCCGACCGGGACATGATCCTTACGGACATCAGGCTGATCTCCAAGCGGGGCGGCAGAAGCGGAATATTTAACAAGGAAGAATGACCATGCCTGAAGCCGTTTACCGCATACGCCGGTCCTTTATCATTCCCCTGGCCATCGACGTCCTGCTTCTTTGCGTCCTCCTGGTGCTGTCCTTTGCCGTAAAAGGATCGGTAACCGAAAAAATCGTCCTCTCCGGATTTTTTATCGCATCCCTGCTGATCATAGTCGAGGCGGTCAACCGGCAAATTGTGATCACCGACGGGGGCATGACGCTAAAAAAGCTAATGAAAACAAAGGAGCTCCTCTGGAGCGATATCACCCATGTCGGTTGCCTTAGTATGCGAAGCAAGGTTTATATCCTCTTGACAACCAAAAAGGGGTTTCACATCCTCTCCAATGCCTATGAACCCTTTTCCACTCTTATCCGGAACATCGTAAATCATCTGGATACGGAAAAGATCGAAGTCGAAGGGGAGGTGAGAGCGCAGATGGAGAAACCTGTGGAAAATCTCTCCGACCTCGTTGCCGTGTGGATCGCAGCTGCCCTCCTCACCTGTATCATTTCAATTAAATTCATCTCATAGAACAAGGAAGACCGCCACGTATGAACGACATAATGCAAGCTAAATCCTGTGGAAAGAAAGCCGAGGGGCTATCCTCGCTCCATGCCGTCGCCGAAGATATTCTGGGTCAGAAATTAGAGGATATCGCCACTATTCTGAGCGGTTCGGGAAACGGTAAGAGCAGACTTCATGAAGATGTCGTGGCCATCGTCGAGCGTTGCCTGTTCAGGATCGCCCTGCAGAGATCCCAAAACGTCAAGAGCCGGGCCGCCGACTATCTGGGGATCAATCGTAACACCTTTCAAAAAAAAATGGTGAAGCTACACCTGGAAGATTGAATAACAATAAGCATCCATGACCCAGCGAACTAAAATAATTCAGCTTCTCGAAAAAGGGGCGTACATTCCCAATCCTGAAATGGTGGATATTGGCGAAGAAGTCGTCGTTGAGAGAATTGCCGGCGAAGGCGTGTCCCTTTTCGCGGGAACCAGGATTTACGGTGGAAAGACGTCTATTGCCAAGGGGGTTAAATTGGGCCTCGAAGCCCCCGTAACCGTGGTCAATTGTCAGCTGGGCCCCCATGTGGAACTTAAAGGCGGGTTCTATACCACCTCGACTTTTTTAGCGAACGCCAGCATGGGTAGCGGCGCCCAGCTCCGTGAAGGCTGCCTTATGGAAGAAGAAGCCAACGGAGCCCATACAGTCGGGATGAAACAGACCATCCTGTTTCCCTTCGTCACTCTCGGCAGTCTGATCAATTGCTGCGACTGCCTTATGGCCGGGGGGACGAGCCGCAGGAACCACAGTGAGGTAGGCAGTTCTTACATCCACTTCAACTATACCCCCAATCAGGATAAAGCCACCGCTTCCCTGATCGGTGACGTCCCCCGGGGAGTCATGCTGAACCAGGCCCCCATTTTCCTGGGTGGTCAGGGAGGCATCATCGGACCGGTCCGGATCGGTTATGGAACGGTCATTGCCGCCGGTACCGTCTACCGGGGCGATTGCCCCGAAGGGGGCAAGCTGATCGGCCAACAAGGCCAAATGGCCTACGAGATCAGTTTTCACATGGGATTTTACGCCGACATCAAACGGCGTATCTGCAATAATATTCTTTACATCGCCAATATTCTCGCCCTCCGGCAGTGGTATTATTACATTCGGCGCCCTTTCTTCATGCAGACAAACGACGGCGCCCTTTACGAAGGAGCTGTGGAGAAGCTGGATTTGATCCTGCGGGAGAGGCTCGCCCGCTTCCGCACCCTCTCGGAAAAGATGGAGACCTCGATCCGGATCAGTGAAAAAATCCTCTCCGGACAGCGAAAGGACGATCTGATCCGGCAATCCCGGGAATTCATGGAAAACTGGCCGGCCATTGAGGCCTCCTTGACTAGTGGAAGGGAAGGGGATATAGGACCCGCAAATAGACAAACCCTGCAAAACATCATTGACAAAAATAATACCGGAAAGATTATGGATTACATCTCCTGCATCCAGAACCTTGACTCAGAGGCCGTGAACATCGGCGTCAACTGGCTGCAATCAATTGTAGGTGACGTGGCCAAACGAATCTTTTCCCTAATACCTGCATGCAGATAATTTTAACCATCACCGACACCCTTATCCCTGCAATAGCGATGGCCGTGATAATTATGACCATCGGCTGGATGAGGCGCATATTTCGTTCCTGGCATATTTGTTGCGGATGCCGCCCTTCCCAGGCCCCGTCCCCGGCCCTTATCTTTTTCCCTCTGAACCTGACAACCTTTTGTTGTGGTCTCGCGGGCATTCTCAAGGTGAAAAGAAAAGAAAAGACCCTTGACGATGAACCGGACAAGAAACTACGGAAGATATTCGCAACCATCCATGAAAAAGGCATTCAAACCTTGGTCACGGGAACCGTCCCGGTTCGGGAGTATCTTGAGAGTCAGGAAACCCTGGAGGCGATGGACGAGTCAATAAGGCAGATGAAAGGGGATGACGCCTTTGGGGTCATCTTTTTTGACACCCCCAGGACAGACAACCTTTATACTCTCCTTGGGGAGATGAAGGCCTTTCTAGCAGCGGAAGAATCCTCTTTCGAGATCCATGCCGACCGTTTTTCCACCGTCGATTCGGAAGCGATCAACGGCAGACTGACCCGAACAAAGGATATTGTCTGGGCTCTCGACAAAGACATCCTGGAGAACCTTGGCAAGATCATAGGCCTTGCCGGTGCAACGTCAGCCGCCGATGTCCCTCCGTCGGCCCTCGGAAAATACCGGAGCATCAATTTTCTCTTTAATTGCCTCGACCGCCTTGAGGTGCGGGGCCGGGATTCAGCCGGTATCGAGATGATCTTCCCCCTGGCGAATGAGGCTGCGGACAATAAAATCGAGGCCCTTCTTCAGAAAGAAAACCTCTACGAAGATTTTCAGAGGCGATCCTCCCCCGGAGATCTAATGAACGGATCCATTCAGGTAGATTCCGGAGCAAAAGCCTCTCTGTCCTTTATTTACAAGACCTCCTCGGTGATCGGGGAATTGGGGAGAAACGTCAACGCCCTGAGAAAGACCCTGAGCGATGACGAGATATTCCACACCTGCGCCCAATACCAGACACCCTGGGAGGCGGCCATTGCCCATACCCGCTGGGCCTCCGTGGGGTCAATAACGGAAGAAAACTGTCACCCCCTGGGCAGTCACACCCTGGCGAGGGGAAATAACCCTCAAGAGCTGCCTTTTTACGGAACTGGCTCCTGGACCATTGATGTGGTCCTCAATGGCGACATCGACAACTATCAGGCCCTCCGCGCTTCCCTGGAATCGAATGACGATCTGATAGCCCCGGAAATCACGACGGACACCAAGGTCATCCCCCTTGTAATCGCCGGTTATCTCTTGCAGGGGGACAATCTTGCCGAAGCCTTCCGCAAGGCCTTGAATGACTTCGAGGGTTCCCATGCCATCGCCATGAGAAGCAGCATCGAACCGGGCAAAATCTTTTTAGCCCTGAAGGGCAGCGGGCAGGCCATCTATGTGGGAATCAATCCGGACGGCTACATCTTCGCCTCCGAATTGTACGGACTGGTGGAAGGGACCCCGTTTTTCATCAAAATGGACGGAGAGAAGCCGTCGACGGGGGACCGACACGACACGAACGGCCAGATATATATCCTCGATCAGGACAGCTCCGGAGGGGTGGACGGGATTTGTGCCTCCTACTATGACGGAACACCATTGTTGCTGACACCGGAAGATATTCAACGGGCGGAGATCACGACCCGCGATATCGACCGGCGGGGCTATCCCCATTTCTTTCTCAAGGAAATCACCGAATCGACCCTGTCCGTAAAGAAAACGCTCCGGGGAAAATACCGCATTTCCCCGGAGGACAAAGTCGTTTTCAATCTCGGGGAAGACATCCTGCCGGAAAGGGTCCGCCAGGCATTGCTTCAGGGACAAATACGCCACATCACCATTATCGGCCATGGCACGGCGGCCGTTGCGGGAGCGGCGATTGCCGACTCTCTGGAGAGTTACCTGCGGGATACTGCCATCAAGATTGAAGGAAAGGTAGCCTCGGAACTGAGCGGTTTCCTGCCGAAGGAAGATCTCAGTGATACCCTGATCATACCCATCACCCAGTCGGGAACTACGACGGATACCAACCGGGCCGTGGCCATGGCAGTGGAACGGGGGGCCTTTGTCATCGCCATTGTCAACCGGCGGCAGTCCGACATCACCACCAAATCAGATGGAGTTTTCTACACAAGCGACGGCCGGGATATCGAGATGTCCGTTGCCTCGACCAAGGCCTTCTATTCTCAAATTATTGCCGGTCATATTCTGGCTCTGTCTTTTGCCCAGGTATTGAAGACCATGTCCGACGAAGTTATTGCCGGAGAACTGAAAAACCTCGAAAGGGCGCCGCAGCTCATGATGCGGGTTATTGAAAAAAAGGAAGAAATACGGCAGTCCGTGGAACTGTTGTCCAAGCAGAAGAAATACTGGGCCGTCGTCGGCAGCGGACCCAACAAGGCCGCCGCCGACGAAATCCGCATCAAACTGAGTGAACTCTGCTACAAGACCATCTCTTCCGATGTCATTGAAAACAAGAAACATATCGACCTCTCAGCGGAGCCCCTGATCATCGTCTGCGCCGCCGGGAACCCGGAAGCCGTCGTCGGCGACATTGTCAAGGATGTGGCTATCTTCAAGGCCCACAAAGCCGGCGTCATCGTCTTTACCGATGAAGATGAAGACCGCTTTAACCTCATCGCCGACGCCGTCATCGGGCTACCCAAGGCCTCCCACCCCCTGCCGGTCATTCTCAATACCGTCGCCGGGCACCTCTGGGGCTACTATGCCGCCCTGAGCATTGACAAGGACGCCCGCTTCGTCAGGGAGTTCCGGAATCAGTTGAGCCTTGCCCTGACGGACCACGGGAGCCGACAGATATCCTTCTATGAGAAGATCGCCGACCGGCAATTCCGGAAAATGGTTCGGGACTTTAGCGATGAATTGAACCGGAAACGCACCACCGGGGCGTTATCGGTCACCAACGCCAACACCCTCTCCGACCTTGTCCTCCTTTTGAAATATGCCGTAGGCAAGATCCCCCTGGAGGATTTCTGGCACGACTTCACTGAAGACGACGCCGTCTCCCCCCTGGACCGCCTTGACATTTGCCTGGGTCATGCCATTGATGAAATGTCGCGTCCTATCGACGCCATCCGTCATCAAGCCAAAACAGTCACCGTCGGCACCAGCAGGAAGGAAAAACTTCTGGAGGGGATGATTTTCCAGATCCTCAAGGAACTAAGCTTCTCCGCAAAATCCCTGACCAGTAAAAGCGTTCTTTCCCTGACCAAGGTACAACCGGCCATTGACGCCATCAATGGTTATACCCTCTATGAGGTGAACAATCTCGATATGGACGGTCATCCCACCGATGCCTCTACCATCTCCATTGTTAAGCGGGAAGGCGTCTCGCTACAGATGACCTCCCGGGCGGAACACTCCCGCACGCTCATGGGCACAAAAAAAACGATGGTCAGCATGGGACACGTCTATGTAGGGAAGGGGAAGTGGGATGGAGTGCCCATCATCATCGTCCCCCTCCTGGGAGACCAGCTTACCGTCAGGAACCTGCTGCTCCTCCATGTTGCCTTCAACGAAAAGCTGTCCCTCCGGGAAAAGATCGCCATCCTCGGATATAAGTTCAATGATATCAGGAATCTTATCAACGAGTACAATCTACCCTGGACAGATCAGTATTTAGAAGATAAATCAGTGGGGTGTCTGCTCAGCGAACCTGCGGAGGTCATTGCCGGTCTGATCAAGGGCACGATTGAAGAATCCCCTCTGGAAAAGACACGAAAGGAACCGATATGAAAAACACCAAATTCATCTTTGTCACCGGGGGCGTCCTTTCCTCCCTCGGAAAGGGTCTGGCCGCTGCATCCATCGCCGCCATCTTGGAGAGCCGGGGCTTGCGGGTCACCAATCAGAAGCTTGATCCGTACATCAATGTGGATCCGGGAACAATGAGCCCCTTCCAGCACGGCGAGGTCTTTGTAACCGATGATGGCGCGGAAACGGATCTGGATTTGGGCCATTATGAGCGTTTCACCCGCACCCGCATGAAGAAGTCCAATAACCTGACCACCGGGCAGGTCTATTTTTCCGTCATTTCCAAGGAACGGCGGGGCGATTATCTTGGCAAAACAGTACAGGTCATCCCCCATATAACAAATGAAATAAAGGACTTCATTCGTGACAGCGCCGAAGACTTTGACGTGGCCATAGTCGAGATCGGCGGCACCGTCGGGGACATCGAGAGCCTCCCATTTTTAGAGGCCGTGCGGCAGTTCCGCCTCGAGGTGGGAAAGCAAAATGCCGCCTTCATTCACCTCACCTGGGTCCCCTTCATCAAGACAGCGGGAGAGGTAAAGACCAAACCGACTCAGCACAGCGTCAAGGCCCTGCGGGAAATCGGCATCCAGCCCGATATCCTCCTGTGCCGAACGGAAAACTTCCTCTCCGAAGACATCAAGGCCAAGATCGCCCTGTTCTGCAATGTCGAGGTCGCCTCCGTCTTTACCGCCAAGGACGTCAGTTGCATCTATGAAGTGCCCCTTATCTATCACCGTGAAGGACTGGATGAGAAGATCGTCGATCTCCTCAATATCTGGACGGGACAGCCCCATCTGGAGGCCTGGGAGAATGTGGTCGAGAAAATGCTTCATCCTGCCGAAGAGGTATCCATTGCTATCGTTGGAAAATACGTGAATCTCACGGACTCCTATAAGAGCCTCAATGAGGCCCTTGTACACGGCGGAATCGCCAATGATTGTCGGGTTAATCTGAAATTCGTCGATTCGGAAAAGATAGAAAAAGACGGCATCAATCATCAACTGGATGGCGCCGACGGCATTCTTGTTCCCGGTGGCTTCGGAGACCGGGGTATCGAAGGAATGATCCAGGCCGCCCATTATGCACGAACCAACAAGGTCCCCTATTTCGGCATCTGTCTGGGGATGCAGATGGCCGTCGTAGAATACGCCCGTTACATATGCGGCATGGAAAGAGCCAACAGTTCGGAGTTTGACGAGAAAACGCCCTATCCGGTCATTGATCTCCTGCCGGAACAGAAGGTTGTCAAGGAAAAAGGGGCGACGATGCGTCTTGGATCATACCCCTGTACACTGAGCGAGTCCTCCTTTGCCTTCGCTGCCTACGGCGTCACGGAAATTGATGAACGTCACCGGCACCGCTACGAGTTCAACAATGATTTCAAGAGTGGGCTGACAGAATATAATCTTAAAATTACCGGCGTTTCTCCCGATGGTCGTCTGGCGGAAATCGTCGAACTCCACGACCATCCGTGGTTTTTGGGATGCCAGTTCCATCCGGAGTTCAAATCCCGGCCAACGGACCCCCATCCCCTCTTCCGGAAATTCATCGAGGCTTCCCTTATCTATCACAGGCAGAAAGCATAAGGAATACCGTTGCAAATTGATTGACTTAATAGGTCGCCGGGGATACACACCGGCGATCTTTGTTAGTATCTAAGGAGACTGTTTATGGGAAAACTGTTTGGGACAGACGGAATCAGAGGGGTGGCCAATGAATACCCCATGACGCCCGAAATGGCCCTGAATGTCGGCAAGGCGACTGCCCATTATTTCAAGCGCCAGGGCCACCACCCAAAAATCATCATTGGTAAAGATACCAGGATTTCCGGCTACATGATCGAAAACGCCCTCGTCGCCGGAATATGCTCCATGGGCGTCGATGCGATTCTGGTCGGGGTCATGCCGACACCGGGGATTGCCTTTCTCACCCAGAGCATGCGGGCCGATGCGGGCATCGTCATCTCGGCATCCCACAATCCCTATGAGGATAACGGTATCAAGATCTTTTCCAGGGACGGTTACAAACTTCCTGATGAAAAGGAACTTGAGATCGAAGAACTTATCTTCCGGGACAACATGCACACTCTCCACCCCTCGTCCCACAAACTGGGCAAGGCCTACCGGATCGAAGGGGCCAGGGATCGTTACATCGTCTTTCTGAAAAGCACCTTTCCCAAGGAATTCACCCTTGAGGGCGTGAAACTGGAACTGGATTGCGCCAACGGCGCCACCTATCGTGTTGCCCCCCAGACCTTCCTGGAACTGGGGGCGGACGTCACCACCCGCTTCGATCAGCCGAACGGATCCAACATCAACGATAGATGCGGTTCCCAGCACACGGAGATGCTGGTGGAGAAACTCCTGAAAAGAAATGCCGACGTGGGGTTTGCCTTTGACGGCGACGGCGACCGCCTCATCGCCGTTGATGAAAAGGGCAACATCCTGACCGGCGATCACCTCATGGCCATCTGCGCCAAGGTAATGAAGAAAAAAGGAATTCTCACCAACAACCTGGTCGTCGCCACGGTAATGAGCAACCTTGGCCTCCTTCAGGCATTTAAATCACTGGATATTGACATGGTCGCCGCCAAGGTGGGAGACCGTTATGTCATCGAAGAGATGAAGGCCCGGGGGGCGTCCATCGGGGGTGAGCAGTCGGGGCACCTGATCTTTCTCCATGATCATACGACCGGGGACGGCATCATGACCGCCCTGCAGGTTCTTATCGCCATGCAGGAAGAGAAGAAACCCCTCTCCGAGTTGGCGAAGGTAATGGCCGTTTTCCCCCAGAAATTGATCAACATCGATGTAAAATCAAAGCCGGACATTGAAACCATCCCCGAGATTGTCCAGGCAATCAAGGTTGTGGAAGATCTTCTGGGAGAAAAGGGACGGGTCCTGGTGCGCTATTCGGGAACCCAGAACATGTGTAGGGTCATGGTGGAAGGACCGACGGATGAGGAAACGGAGCGCCATTGCCGGCAGGTGGCGGAGGTAGTAAAAACGGCGTTGGGATAAGTTTTCGACTTTTTTCCGTGTTCACAAGAATCAGGTAACAGGCAAATAGATGCAGGCATTACAAGAAAACCGAGCCTCTGTTATCGCAGTAGGCAGCGGGGCCTTTGAAAATATCCTTCTCTGCGACGGCGTGCTCCAGCTGGGCAGAAAACATATTGTGGAACAGGAAGAAAGTCTGGGAGGAAGCGGCTTGAACTACACCCTCCGGCTCCTTGCCGCGGGGAAAGAGGTCCTGCCCATCCTGCCCGTCGGCGATGATCAGCTCGGGCATTTGATCCTGGAGAACATCCTCGCCGCCGTCGAAAAAGTCCCTGGACAGGAGCGCATGCAAAAGTTTCTGGCCCCCCGTGATTTTTTCGTCCCCAACGTCAAGACCCCCCGTTCCACAATCCTTGTCAACCAGCTTCAGACTACCGTCTTTTCAGAGAAATTCGTCGAGGGTAAAAGCTTCCGGCAACATCTGGAAGAACGATTCCAGGATATTGAAGAGCGCCTCGGGATCATGCCGGGGGCGGTTATGATCGGCCACATCTACAGCGACAAGAGCAACGGCCATCCTCATGTGCCTGGCGAATGTACCCGGTATATCATCGACCGCTGGCAGGGAAAAGCGCCTATCTTCCTGAATCTCGGCCATAGCCAAATCGAATTGGGCATCGAGTTCTGGGAAGAAGCCTTCCGACAGGCAACGGTTATCCAGATGAATATCTGGGAGTACAAGAACCTTATGAAAAAGGAAGATCGTCTCCCCTCCCTGCGGGAGATCATCGACTGGCTTACAGACCGAAAGATCAACGGCGTGATAAGTATGGGCCGTTTCGGCGCCCTGGGCACTTACGGCGACGGGGAGGACGGCCTCATCTATGGCCAGTCCCTCCTTCCCCCGGAAAGGGTTATGGATACCACGGGGGCCGGCGATGCTTTTGCCGCCGGCCTTGCCGCAGCGCTAACCGGGAAAAATGGATTCACCTTCCCTGATTTCCACAACGCCATGGCCCAAGCCGGCATCTGGGCATCATTCGCCTGCACCACCTACGGCGGCTCCGGTTCTTGCCCCGATGGTCCGGCCCTGGAAACCTTCTTGGGGGAAGTTGACGGAGACCAGCAGACGTCAGTCAGGATGATCAAGAAAGAATCGGCCGGGCCGATGCTCGACATGATGGATCTACTGTACCGCTGACACCATATTATTCCGGTTCTAAATCAAAGCGCTATCTTCGTTGGCTTCGTCATCGGCTCCTCGACGTATTTCCATATACGCCTGCGTCGCCTCTTCCTTGCCGCCTTGATTTCATCTTTGATTTAGAACCGGAATTATCATGTCATACCGACATCCCCGCCCGCCGGAGCAGTGCTTCGAGGTAACGGGATTTCACCTGTTCGCTGGCCATGAGCTGCTTGACCGGCGGGAGCTTGAGGATGGCCCCCAGTATGGCCGCCATGAACCGGTGGCTCGTGAGGGCATGGTTGTCAAAGATGAGGTTCTGAAGCTTCCCCCGCTCGATGGCCATAACGACGGCCTGATGGACGGCATTCAGAGGCGGGATGACCCGCTGGAATCGCTCTTTCATGGTGATGGCGCCGTCGGGACATTCCCGGACGCACAGCCCGCAACCCAGGCAGATCTCTTCGTTGAGATGGGCTTTTTTTCGTTTTGGCTTCCGGGGATCGTTGGCTGTCACGAGGCTCATGGCCGCAACGGGACAGACCGAAACGCAACGACCGCAGCCCTTGCATTTTTCATTCTGCGAATCGGCCTCCAAGGCGGGCAGGTAGTTGGTCGTATGAATGGGGTGCATCAGACCAAACCGCCGGGCCGACGCCATTGCCTCGCAGCAACAGCCGCAGCAGTTGCAGATAAAACCGATGCCTTCCCGGACATTGGAGCCGAACTGGACGAGTTTGTGATCCCAGGCCACCTGGAGCAGGTCCAGACATTCCTCTTTGCTCACGGAGCGGGCATGTTGGTGCTTGATCAGGGCCTGGGCAGGTTCATTGAAGGTCATGCAGATCTCTTTGGGGGCGTCGCAGTCCCGGCCCAGATGGGCCATCTTGTGGCGACAGTAACAGAGGCTGATACCCCGGTGGGCTGCCGTTTTGATCACCTCCGTCGCCCGCTCGTAATCGAGGATGCACAGGCTGACGGCATCGAGTTGGGGGACGGACGGCTCGTGGATGAAGATTCGCCCCACCTGGGTCTCTCCCGTCATGAAGAGAGCCTTGAGAAAATCGTCTTCCACATGGACGTACTGATGAAGAAGTTCGCTCAGGGCCTTTTGGTCGATGTCTCCCCGTAGGCGCATCAGAGAGAATTCGAAAAACCCGATCATGGGCGGCGGCAGGATATAGGTCTGAACCCCGTCTTTTTCCATATCCAACAGAATGCCCCTATCCGCCAGATCTTCAAGAATCTTCCTGGTTTCCACCTCGGAAAGTTTCCAGATCCGTGCCGCCCTCTTCACGGAGAAGGGACGGACTGGCAACTGGGAGACCATCGCCGCATCCCGCTCGCTGAAAATAACCTTCAGGATCTTGAAGAGGGATTCCGAAGGCGTCGCCCCCTGAGAAAAGCGGTTGAGTCGCTCAACGAGGCCGGTGTAACCTGTTTTTACAAGATGATGGCTCAATCAGACCTTCCGACGGGTAATTTAATTGTCACCCCGGGCGCCAGTGACTTTACGGTCAGATAAAGCACAAAATATGAATATACACAATAATGGAATATCGTGGTCACTGTTTTCCTTGACTAAGATGAAGATTATTCTTATATTACAATTGAAATACACATCAGGGTAAATATGAAAGATCATCGGGAACTCCTTTTTCCTTGGAAATCATAAGTCATGTATTCTTTGCCCCTTGAGGCCATTGTCCTGCTGTTGCTCGTTTTGCTTAACGGGGCTCTGTCCATGGCGGAAATGGCCCTGGTTTCCTCACGTAGGGCAAAGCTGAAAGTCGAGGCGGAAGGTGGGAATGCAGGGGCTGAGAAGGCACTGAGCATATCGGAGGAACCGGGAAGTTTTCTCTCAACCATCCAGATCGGCATCACCCTCATCGGCATCCTGTCCGGGGCCTATGGCGGCGTAACCATCGCCAAATCTCTAAGCTCCTATCTACAGCAGTTTTCAATTTTTCGCCCCTACAGCGAGCCATTGGGACTTGCCTTGGTGGTCCTCGTGATCACCTATCTGTCTCTTGTCCTGGGAGAACTTGTCCCCAAGCGCCTGGCCCTGTTCAAAGCGGAAAGGATCGCCTCGCTGGCAGCCTTTCCGGTATATTACCTTTCCATCATCGCTTATCCCCTTGTCTGGCTTCTCAATGTCAGCACCGACCTGTTTTTAAAGGTATTCCGCATCGAGAAATCGGAGAGTTCCGTGTCCGAAGAGGAAGTGAAGGTCCTTCTAGAAGAAGGAACGGAGGCCGGTATTTTTCATGCCATGGAACATGAGATCTTCCACCGGGCCTTCCATATCGACGACCTGGGGGTCAGGGATCTGATGACGCCCCGTCCGGACATCCTCTGGCTGGATGCGGAAAAGCCCTTTCCATACAACCTTGATATCATCAGGTCGGGCCAGCACACCTGCTTCCCCGTGGGCCGGGGAAGTCTTGATCAGGTAATCGGGTTTCTCCATGTCAAGGATCTCCTGAAACAAGTCGCAGCAGCGGGTGCAGAGGAACTGGACATGATACCTCTACTGAAGAGGCCCCTTTATTTCCCGGAAACAATATCCGCCTGGCAGGTCCTGGGGCAATTCAAGACCTCCCCCATCCACATCGCCATGGTGGTTGATGAATATGGAATCATTCAAGGAATGGTGACCATCAGCGATGTAATTCAGGCCATCGTGGGCGATATACCCTCGATCAGCGAAGAAGAGGACAATCCCATTGTCCAGAGAGATGATGGTTCCTGGCTCGTGGACGGTTCCTTGTCCACTGAAGATTTTAAAATCCATTTCCAGATCGAAAGCCTTCCGGCCGAGGAAAAGGGCGACTTTTACACCCTCGGCGGCTTTATCATGTCCTATATGGAACGTATTCCATCTACAGGAGACCATTTTAACTGGAAAGAATGGCGTTTCGAAATCGTGGACATGGACGGTAACCGGATCGACAAGGTCTTGCTGAGTTCCACACCGGTACCTTCTGAAGGGGTTTTGCTTTGACAGGGATTCTCCGGTCATGTTAGTTAATATTAAAGCAAGCGGCGGCGTTGAATAATGGTTTATATCTTCACCATTGGCAGTTTTCCTGATCAAAACGGACGAGGACAGCAAAATGAGAAGGGCCGTAATTGCTTCCACAGGATCTTACCTGCCGGAAGTGATTTTACCGAATGAGGAACTCACACAGTTTTCCAGGGAAGCCCAGTCATTAATCGGCAGGAAGACCGGAGTCTTGGCGCGGCGTCACGCCTGGGAGAACCAGAGCACCTCCGATCTGGCCCTGGAAGCGGCCCGGATCTGCCTGGAAAAGATCAGTTTCCTCCCTGAGGATATCGAGGGAATCATCCTTTCAACATCTTCTCCCGATCGTATCCAGCCGGCCACGGCTACCAGGCTTCAGTACCTCCTCGGCGCCAAAAGGTCTTTTGCCTTTGATATCAATTCCGTCTGTTCGGGAAGCGTCTATGGCCTTCACCTGGCCGACGCCCTTGTGAAATCGGGGCAGTACGGCAACATCCTCTTCGTCGCAGCGGAGGTCTATTCGAGATTTCTTAACAAAAAGGATTTTTCCACCTTTCCCTATTTCGGGGATGGGGCAGGGGCCGTCTTGCTGCAACGCAGAGATGATTCTTCCCGAGGCATCCTTCATTCCTGCCTGGCCACCGATGGTAGCCGCAGCGAGACGATCTGTATCCCCGGCGGCGGCGCCATGATGCCCTATGAAAAAATAAACAACCCCCGGCTTGCCTATTTCCGCATGAAAGGGGAGGATGTTTTAGCCTTCACCCTTGACAAGGGGCCCGAGATAATCCGGCAGGTCTTATCAGCAGCCGACATGAATCTGGAAAATGTGAAATGTTTCATCTGTCACCAGGCGAACATCAACATTCTCCTCGGAATCGCTGCGGACCTGGGCGTCCCCTCCGAACGGTTCTATGTAAATTTGGACCGGTACGGCAACACAGCCAGCGCCTCCGTCCTCATTGCCCTCGATGAGGCCCGGGAGGAAGGGGTCATTGGCGAAGGGGATCTTGTCGTAACGGCCGCCTTCGGAGGCGGGCTGTCCTGGGGGGCAAACCTTATCCGGATCTGATCCGAGGAGAATCTAAAAGGAGGTAAGACATGGCAGATACGCTTAAAAAACTCAAGGAGGGGTTTGAAGACCTGTTTCCGGAGGTGGATAATATTGCCGTCACTTTAGAGACTCGCTTGGGAGACATTCCGGATTTCGACTCGATGGCGGCGGTTAATTTGCAGACCTTCATCGCAGAGAATTTCAATGTAGCCATTCCACTGGATCTCCTTGGGGAAGATACAACCCTCAAAGAAATCGTGGATCTCATCGAAAATCCCGGCAAGCTGGCCGCTGCGGGAACACAAAGGCCAAAATGATTGACCCCCTGGATATTCTGGCATCTTTCTGGAAGGTACAGCACTCCTGCATGGACCGCTCGGAAGAAATAAATCAGCGGGTTATCGATCTATTCCAGCATCTGGAGGAGGCCACCCGGGAGGAATTCCCTCACCTCCTCTCCTCTGAACTACCTGCGGAGGACAAGTCCGACGCCAGCGAGGTGTTCCTCGAATATATTAAGAGAAATGCAAAATTAAGCAGGCGATTTCATTCCATTTTTAATGACTGGCTCAAGGGTCTGGTAGAAAGAAGCAGGGACCTTAACGATAAAGACCGCCAGCGGGCCCTCTTCTGGACCCAGCAGCTAATCAACGCCCTCGCGCCGGCCAACTTTTTCTGGACCAACCCCCTGGCTATAAAAAAGTTTATCGATACCAGCGGCGGCAGTCTCACACAAGGCTTGAGCCAGGCATGGGATGACTTTTCCCGGGGCGATTATCTGTCCCGGATCACGGATGAAAAGGCCTTCAAGGTTGGTGACAATATTGCCATAACACCTGGCTTTGTGGTCTTCCGCAACGATCTGATGGAACTCATCCAGTATGAAGCATCGACGGAAACAACACATGCCTTACCGATCGTGCTAGTCCCCCCCTGGATCAACAAATACTACGTCTTTGACCTTACACCGCAGACGAGTTTTGTCCGTTTTTTAAGGGATCAGGGATTCACCGTTTTCGTTATCAGTTGGAAGAATCCGACGGCGGTCATGCGTGATGTCACTTTTGCCGACTACATGTTCACGGGGGTGCTAAAAGCCGTGGAGGCGGCACGACACACCTGCAAGGTTCCCCACGTCCATGCAGCAGGATACTGCATCGGCGGCACGGTCCTGGCCGCCCTCATGGCCTGGTTGAACCGGGGCCCAGGGAAAAAGGGGCATCTGCCCGTGGCCGACTGGACGCTGTTTGCAACCCTGGTGGATTTTTCCGAGCCCGGCGATCTGGGGGTTTTCATAAGCGAAAAATCCATTGAAGCCACCGAGGTCCTCATGAAAATGGACGGCTTCCTTGACGCCCGCTACCTGAGCTGGCTCTTCCGAATTCTTGGCTCAGACAGCCTGATCTGGAGAAACTTTGTCCAGAATTATCTTTATGGCGCAACACCTCCGAAATCGGATATGCTCTTCTGGAACAGCGACAGCACCCGACTGCCTGAAGCCATGTGCTCCTTCTATCTTCGGGAATTTTACCTGCATAATAACCTGGCAAAAAAGGACGTCCTGTCGCTGGGAAATCGGCTGATTGATATGGAAAAGGTCGGGCAGCCTTTATATGCCGTGGGAACGCTACTGGACCACATCTGCCCTTGGCGGGGAACATTCCGCACCTGCTCCCTGATCAAGGCCCCCCGGCGATATGTCCTTTCCAGCGAGGGACATATCACCGGCATCATCAACCCCCATTCGGAGGGGTCAAGAAGGAAGTTCTGGGCAGGGACAGTCGAGCTTACGGAGAACCCGGACGACTGGCTGAGCCGTCAGGAAGAACGACGCGGTTCCTGGTGGAGGGATTGGACGGACTGGCTGACTCAGCATGGATCGACCATGCAAAACCCGCCGACCATGGGATGCCGAAAGTATCCTCCCCTGGAGAGGTCCCCTGGGATATACGTTACAGAGAATTAGGGACGAGGGAAAAGAATATGGAGAAATGGGCACTGGTATTCCCGGGTCAGGGTTCGCAATATGTGGGTATGGGGGCAGATTTATATGGGGAATTTAAAGCCTTTAGGGACGTATTTTCCCGAGCCCAGGATATCACCGGCATAGACATCGCCAAAATCTGTCTGGAAGGCCCTAAAGATGTTCTTGATCAGACCATCCATACCCAGCTTGCCGTACTGACCTTTGAACTCGCCGTCTATGATATTTTCAAAGGTCATATCGGTGGCGACACCCCGACGGTGGCAGCCGGACACAGTCTCGGTGAGTACAGTGCTCTGTATGCGGCAGGTTCGCTGGGGCTTGAAGAAGCCATAACCATTGTCCAGGCAAGAGCCAAAAGACACCAGGAGGCCTTGCCTCCCGGTACCGGGGCCATGGCCGCCATCCTGGGTCTGGATTACGAGGCCGTGGCGAAGGTCTGCACCACCTGTTCCCTTCCGGGAGAACCCCTTGATCTGGCCAACCTCAATGCCCCAAATCAAATCGTCATTTCGGGAAACGCCCGGGCCGTCCAACGGGTGGGGGAAATGGCCAAGGAAGCAGGAATCAAAATATTTGTACCCCTACCCATAAGCGTCCCCTGCCACTCACGTCTCCTTAGTGAAGCCGCCGCGCTTTTCGGCGAGGATTTGGCAAAGACAGACTTTAATCCCTGCCTGATACCAGTTGTTTCCAATTATGATCCTTATCGGCTTCATTCCCCCGACTGTTCCCGGGAACTTCTGCAGCGGCAAATAGTTTCTCCCGTGCGCTGGCAGGAAACAGTGGAAAGAATAACCGCCATGGGTGTAACCACTGTTGTGGAAATCGGCCCCCGCAGAGTCCTCTCCAGTTTGATCAAGAACATCAATCGGCAGATGCGCCTCCTTTATGTCGGTGACGGGGAATCCCTTATAAAAACAGCCGCCTCCCTACAATGTCGATAACCTCCAGAAATAAAAAAAGATTTGAATTTTCCCCATAAAAAGTGTTATCGGTTACAAGTTTTGAACATGCAGCGATGCTGAAAGAGGTGCAGGGTATTATGTGGAGGTGCAAATGAAAAGGCAAACAAAAACAAGATGGATAGTGTTTCTGGGCATGGCGGCCCTGCTGGTTTTTATGGGACTCTATCGCTACAGTATGGTATCGGCCGCCCTGGACCGGTCTATATATAAAAATCTCAAGGCTTTCAATGAGGTCCTCGATATTGTCGAAAAAAATTATGTAGAACCGGTGGATTCCAAGACCCTGCTGCAAGGGGCCATCAACGGCATGATCAAAAACCTCGACCCCCACAGCAGCTATATGACGCCGGAAATGTATAAGGAGCTGGAGTCGGAGACCCGGGGCAGCTTCGGTGGTATCGGCATCGAGATCACTATCCATAAGGATATCCTCACCGTTGTATCACCTATTGAAGACACGCCCGCCTTTCAGGCCGGAGTCAAGGCCGGCGACAAGATCATCATGATTGAAGGGAAATCCACCAAGGACATCACTATTATGGAGGCGGTTAAGCGTCTCCGGGGACCAAAAGATACCAAAGTAACAATTTCCATCCTGAGAGGAAATGAGAACAAGCTTCGGGATTTTGTTATCACCAGAGCAATCATCAAAATCGTCAGCGTCAAACACAAGCTTCTCGACGACCAGATCGGCTATGTCCGTATCGCCTCTTTTCAGGACAAAACCTCCGATGATTTGAAGAAGGCCATTCAGGAGATGACGGCCAAAAACAAACCCCTCAAAGGCATTGTCCTGGATTTGCGAAATAACCCCGGAGGGCTCCTGAACCAGTCCATCGAGGTCTCCGATGTTTTTCTCAAGTCCGGAGTTATCGTCTCGACGAAAGGACGAACCAAGGGGATGGAAAGCAAGGTCAACGCCCGAGATACGGGCGATGAGTTCACCGCCCCCATAGTTGTAATGGTGAATGAAGGAACGGCGAGCGCCGCAGAAATTGTATCAGGCGCCCTCCAGGATAACGGCCGCGCCCTGGTTATGGGAACCCAGACCTTCGGAAAGGGCTCCGTCCAGACCGTAATTCCTCTGGAAGATGGAGCCGCGCTGAAATTGACGACAGCTCGCTACTACACACCGAAGGGACGCTCCATTCAGGCGGAAGGAATTGCTCCCGACATCGTCGTCAAATATATCCGGCCGGGGGATGAGGCTGATGATGGGGATTACGAGCCCATCAGGGAAAAAGATCTGAAAGGACACATCAAGTCGGTCAAGGAAATGGAGAAGAAGGGCGAGGAGCCGTCTAAGGACAGCGACCTGAAGCTGCCGCAACGAATAATGAAGGATAACGGGAACCGTAAGGACCTGCCGGTTAAACGGGTCCTTGGTGATGTGAGTACGGACAACCAGCTTAAAGCCGCAGTCGACATGTTGAAAAGCTGGGACATCTTTAAAAAGAACGTAAAGAATTAAAAAGGGAGAATCATGAACCCTTTATGGATGCGCACCATCTGCATCGCCGTGATAATGACGCTTTTATGCGGATGTCCGGAAATTTACGGAAAGAGCGCCCCTTCCCATCTTGCCACCTATCATTACTCTCTGGGTGTGTTGCAGATGCTTGATGAGAACCCGGGCGAAGCCGTCAAGGAATTCGAAAAAGCCCTTCATCATGACCCGACCGCCCCGGATATCGCTGCGGAACTGGCAGCCGCTTATGTGGAGAAGGGTGAAAGCAGCAAAGCCATCGCCGTCTGTGAAAGGGCGCTGAAAGTTAATCCCGACCATGTGGGATTGAATCTCATGCTCGGCGGGCTTTATATGAATGCCAAGAATTACCCCCGCGCCATTACCCACTACCAGACGGTCATCCGTCAGGATGCCAAGAATGTTTCTGCCTTTTTTTACCTGGGAATCATCTACGGAGAATCCAGACAGTACCCGGAAGCCATCGGGATGTTCGAAAAGGTTCTTCTTCTGGACCCTCAGCACCTCATGGCCGCCTACTATCAGGCCAAGATTTATATGGATATGAAGAATTATGAAGGCGCCGAAAGGATGCTCAAAAAGACCCTGAGCATCGGACCGAACTTTGAATCGGCCCTCATTGATCTCGCCCTGGTTTACGAAAAACAGCAAAAGCCGGCAATGGCCATCGACACCTTCAGGGATTATCTTTCTCTGCATCCGGAAAAGCTCAGTGTTCGTACCAAACTCGGGGAGATGTATATCCGCGAAAAGAGATATGACGAGGCGGAAAAGGAATTTCAGAAAATTCTCAGGCTGGACCCTGAAAATCGGGAAGTTCTTTTGGCTCTGGGCCTGCTGTACATTAATAGCGGCCGCTATGACCAGGCCATCGAGGCCTTTGAAAAACTAACAAAAAAATTTCCTGCTGATTACCGATATTCTTACCTCCAGGCTACCGCTTATGAGGAAAAAAAGGCCTATGCCCAGGCAGTCGTAATCCTGATGAAGATTCCCGCCAATTCCGACCTTTATGGAACCGCACAGATTCGTCTGGCCATGATCTTGAAAAAAGAAGGAAAGACAAGAGAAGCCATTGCCAACCTGGAGAAGGCAGTAAAAGTAAATCGGGAAGTTCCGGGGTTGTACGTCATCCTGTCCTCCCTTTACGAAGAAGAAAAGGATCTTCCCGGAGCGGAACGGATACTCAAAGAGGGGATGCTGCTCCTGCCGCAAAACGTTGATTTGTACTACAGCCTGGGGGTCCTTTACGAAAAGACCGACCGTTTTGAAGAAAGCATCCACCAGATGAGGATCCTTTTAAAGATTGATCCCGACCATGCCGATGCCCTGAATTTTATCGGCTACAGTTACGCAGACCGGGGAATAAATCTTGGGGAGGCCGAAAAAATGATCCAGAAGGCGCTCCAGCTCAAACCGGGAAACGGCTATATGATCGACTCTTTAGGTTGGACATACTTCAAGCAGAACCGCATCGATCTGGCCATACAGTATCTCAAGGAAGCAGCCGGCCTGTTACCTAATGATGGCACCGTCGCCGAACATCTGGGGGATGCCTACCTCAAGG
The DNA here is from genome assembly GCA_025355725.1 of Syntrophus sp. (in: bacteria). Taxonomy (GTDB): domain Bacteria; phylum Desulfobacterota; class Syntrophia; order Syntrophales; family UBA8958; genus UBA8958. The sequence continues at coordinate 11,581 of JANXZC010000125.1, read as the reverse complement.
CAGATCGCAGGCAAGAGGCCCTCGAATCCTATCAACGGGCGTTGAAATTAAACCCCGCCAGTAGCAACCTGCCGAAAAAGATAGCCGACCTCCCCAAGAAATGATCGGCTTACGATGCTCCCACTCCAAGGCAGGGGCAGTACATTTTTGCCTTCCCGGCTTGTCCCGTCTATTTCTCCTGCCCATTTTCCTGATCTTATTTCTGGGCGGGTGCGCTCTTTACCCTCTGCAATCAGTGCCGGTCACAGACTATCGACTTTCTCCCGAGGAAGCATTGGAAACCATCGACCTCAGAGATAGCAGAAAAAGTTTTATGCAGGCCGTGGCTCATGTCGTAGTGAATACGGAGGAAGGGCGATACCCCTTAAAACTTGCCATCCTCGCAGCCAAACCGGCGTCCCTCCGCTTGGAAGCCATTCCGATCATCGGTTTACCCAACTTCTTTTTGTCAATCCACAATGGGATAATGAAGGTTTATCTCCCCCAGAACGGCGAATACTATGTCGGTCCGGCGACTATTAACAATCTCAAGTCCTTCTTTCCCATCCAATTAGCCGTTCCCGACCTGGTTGCTCTTTTGATGGGCTGCCGTCCGACCATGTCTTCAGAACAGACCGTTCTCAAGGGTTCTTCAGAGGGAAAATCCTATCGCGTGGATATCCTGTCCAGGGAAAACAAGGCTTTGCAGTCACTATGGATCAATCCCGAAAATCGCTACATGACCCGTTTGGACAGGTTTGGGAAAGACGGAGATAAGCTTCTGACGGTTTATTTTGATGATTATTTTCAGGATAATGATGTCTCCATGCCCAGCCGTATTCGTTTTCAAGTGCCCGGCAGGGACGAGCGCACCATTTCCATAAGGTATGACGGCGCGACATTTGCGCCGTTAACTGATGAAACAGAACGGATATTTGATCTGACGGTTCCCGAGGGAGTGAGAACAATTACCCTCAAATGATTTTTTACTTAATTTCCAGAAGCTTGGTCCTCGCAACCCTCGCCTGACTCGTATTTGGATAGTCTTTAATAATATTTTGCAAGATCAGCTTGGCGCTGGCTTTATCTCCCAGTTGCAGGAAGGAAAGGCCCTGCTTCAGGAGGGCCTGAGACACTTTGTTACCTTCCGGATAAGTCTTGATTACTTTTTCATATTCCAGGATGGCCTTCTCGTAACTTTTTTCGTAGTAGTAGCATTCTCCAATCCAGAATTGAGCGTTGCCCGAATATTCCGTTTTAGGATAGGCCTTGATGAAGTTTTGAAATTCTGTCCTTGCCTTTTCGTACTTTCCTTCTTTGTAGAGTTCGTAGGCGGAGGCATAGACGGATTCTTTGTCCGACTTTCCTTTTGACCCGTTTTTGGGATGGCTTTTACTATTCTTTTCCCCGTTTTCTGTTCGCTCTTCCTTTTTGCCGATCCCCAAAAAGTTCTCAATAAAACTTATCTTGAAAGATGCCTGGTCGAGCTTTTCCTTGAAGTCCTTGCCCATGTTGCCCTGAAACTCATCCGTATCTTTCTGAAGCTTTTCAACCGTCCCCCGCAGCTTTTGGAGTTGTTCACGCATATCGGTGAGATCCGCCCCCATATCCGCCTGTTTCTTGCGAATGTCAGCAACAGCTTGCGTATTTTGCGCGGATTCCTTTTGCAAAGCAGCCATATCTGTCTGCATGGCAGCAACCTTGCCATCATGATCACTGATCTTCGTGCCGAGATCCCCCTGAACGCGTTTGAGATCTCCTGCGGTGGCACATCCCGTGAGCAAAGCAATCAAGAGAACAATGAGCAGCCTGACCGACCGTTTCAATAATGTCACTTCCATGATAATCTATATCCCCTTCGTGCGCTTGAGGCCGCTGATGCACGGGCACTGTTTAATCAAAAAGAACGCCAAAGGTCAACCACAAATTGACGTATATTTTCATCTAACTGTAATTATTGAATATACTGCGACCATGCCGGGTTCGATCCTTCACTCAAAACACGGATGTTTGCTCCGTTGGCGTTTATGACGGCGACCCGGTCTATTCCCCCGCTCTTGACGGTGATGGCCAGGTATCTGCCGTCTGGAGACCAGGAAGGATGCTTGTGTTCCCTTCCCTGACTGGTCACCTGTTGCGGAGCGCCGCCATCGGTGCTGATGGTAAATATCTGGAAGACCCCACCCACGGTGCTTTCATAGGCAATACGGTTTCCTTTGGGCGACCAGGAGGGGGAGGTGTTATAAGAACCTTCATGGGTCAACCTTTTCACATTCTTTCCGTCACTGTCCATGATGTAGATCTGGGGAGATCCGGCCCGGTTGGATACAAAGGCAATATTTTTCCCGTCGGGCGACCAGACCGGAGAAACATCGATAGCATGTTCGTATGTCAGCCTTTGAATATAACCGCTCGTGCTGTCCATGGCATAGATCTCCTGATTGCCGTCCTTGCTGAGGGTGAGGAGGATCTTGCGGCCGTCGGGGGACCAGGCACCGGACAAATTCAACCCCGGATAACTGGAGGCTTTCTTCCCCACCCCCCCCTTCAGGCCGGCAATATAGAAATCCGGGTTTCCATCCCGGTAAGAGGTAAAGGAGATCCATTTCCCGTCCGGGGACCAACGTGGGGCCATGGTCAGAGAACGGTAGTTGGTAACCTGCTTCTGATCCGAGCCGTCAAAGGCGATGGTCCGAATCTCCGAGTTCCTTCCCATCTTATGCACAAAGGCAATCCGGGTATTGAAAACCCCCCGTTCCCCCGTGAGGACCACCAGAATCTCATTGACAAACTGGATCACCATGTCCTTTCTGTCACTGGTCTTTCCCGTGTATTTTTTCTCCCGCATCAGTACGCCCCTGACCGTGTCATAGAGCTGCATCTCCACCGACAGTTCCCTGCCCTGGCTGCTGAAATGGCCTTTGACCAGATAATCGGCGCCAATTGTCGTCCAGTCGCCAAAGAGGATTTTCCCCTGACTCCGGGCCGGGTCCTCAAGAAAGGCCTTGCGGGGAACGATATTGAAATAACCTGTCATATCGAGATATTTTGACAGGTTATCGGGAAACCATGCGGCAAGCCCCTCCTTATCGCTATCCGTTCCTGCTTTTGTAAAGCCGGCAATGGCAATGGGGAATTTTTGAAAAGTCGGGGCGTCGATATCGATATAGTCCTTTGCCGCCCCCTGGCAGGGGGCAAGAAAAGTGATCAGCAAAATAACGGCGCTGAAAGATACAATCATCCTTTTCATATTTGTCCTTGAAAACATCATCACGGGGTTACATCATCTCCGAAGATCCGAGGAAAGAAAGCGAATGCCTATATCCAGCCCATTTTCCCGGTACCATGGCGGCAGCGGCGGCAGGGGGTCGGCCTTTTTCAGGGCCCTGAGAATGGAGTTATCGTAGTAGGCCAATCCCGATTTTTTTTCAAAGCTGATACCGCTGATGGCACCGTTTTTCATGATCCTTACTTGCACAATGGCCTCGATATTGTCCTTGGGATTGATGCCTCCGGGCAGGTTCCATTGGCTTTTAATCCTGGACCAGATGACCGTATAGTAATCAGCCAACTGGGAATTGGCTTCGGCGCTGGCGGCAGAATTGGCGGCAGGCGATGATTCCGACTTGGCATTATCTGCCGATGTCTTTTCTCCAAGCTTTTTCCTCAGGTTTTCCACGGCGGGATTGCTCAGATTTTTCTTCGTCTCCATTTTCCTGATCGGCGGCGCCGTCTGCGTGGTTACCCGCTTTTTCATAACGAGAGACTGATCGCGCAGGGAAGGTCCGGCGAGATCACCCAGGGGGTCACTCATCTGTTTGTGACTCATCAGGGTATCGGAGAGGTTTACCAACTGAACGGAATAGACGGGGCCAAGGGTAAAACGGGGCGTCGATGTGCGCACGGGCCAAAAAACGGCCAAAGACAGCAGCACCAAATGAATGACCAGGGACAAGACGACCATCCGGGACAGACTAACCCCCGGCTCATGTTGCCCTCCCGAATAATGGGGGGACGTCACCGTGATTCCTCAGGGGTTTCGGTTACCATTCCCAGCTTATCGACGCCGGCCTTTCTGATCTCCGACATGACCTCCACCACAAAACCGTAAGCTACGGACTTGTCCGCCCGCAGGAAAATTTCCTTATCGATCCTGGCCGTAAAGATATTTTCCAGCTTTACCTTGAGCTCGTCCTTGGGAATCTTCGTGCGGTTGATGAAGATCTCCCCGTCTTTGTTTATTGTAAGGACAAGCTTTTCTTCGTTGACATCGATCGTTTTGGATTTGACCCGAGGCAGATTGACATCGATCCCCATGGACAACATGGGCGCGGTGACCATAAAAATGATCAGCAGCACCAAGACCACATCCACCAGCGGGGTGACATTGATCTCGGCCACGAGTTTGCTTTCGAAGTACTGGCGTTTGCGTGCAAATCTCATTGTCCTCTCCCGCTATTTCAGATAATTCCTTTCAATGATATTGGTTAGCTCCGAGGCAAAGGCGTCCATGTCCATCGCCATGTTTTTGATCTTATTCGTATAGTAATTGTAGAAGATAACGGCGGGAATGGCAGCGGCAAGGCCGGCGGCTGTCGCCACCAGGGCCTCCGATATACCGGGGGCGACTACGGCCAGCGTCGCCGAGCCCCGGGCGCCGATGTCTTTGAAGGTGTCCATGATACCCCAGACCGTCCCGAAAAGGCCAATGAACGGACAGGCGCTCCCTGTCGTCGCCAGGAATCCCAAGGCCCGTTCAAGCTTGCCGGTCTCGCTGCTGCTGGCCCTGTTGAGGGCTCTTTCGATATTATCGATACCCTTCAGTTCATAACCGGAATCTGTATATTCTCCCGTTTCCCTTACGGAGACCTTTTCCCGCGCTGCTTTGGTGATTTTAACCAGTTCGCTGTATCCGGAACGGAAGATCTCGGCCATGGTCGATTCGGGGAACTTTTTCGCTTCCGAGAAGATATCGGAGAGTTTTGTTGATCTCACATAAGCATCAAGAAAGAGCTCATTCTCCTTCTTAGCCTTTTTGATGCTTCGATGCTTCAGCCAGATAATCGCCCAGGAAATAACGGAAAACATAAGGAGGAGGAGCAGGACGAATTGAACCATCAGTCCCGCATCCAGGATCATCCCGAATACACTCCCCTGAAATTGCCCACCCAGGCCGGCAACGGCAACATATGGAATTTCTTTCACTTTTATCCTCTCCCAGCGGTGATATACTATAGCGGCATTACCTGTAAAGGAAAACCAGGACCTTGTCAACAATACTTTTCACTCGAAACCTATAATGTTTCAGGTGGAAAGGCCACAACATCATCGATATGCAAGGCATCTGCAAAAATCATAACCAGACGGTCAAGGCCCAGGGCGATCCCCGCAGAATCTCCAAGGCTCTCCAGTGATTTGAGGAAGGGTTCCGGAGCGGGATAAGGGGGTTTGCCCGCCCGGCGGCGCTTGTCCTCCTCCTTCGCAAAGCGGTGGCGCTGCTCCTCCGCATCCGTCAATTCCGTAAAGGCGTTGGCTAGTTCCATCCCCGCCATGTAGAGTTCAAAACGCTCCACCACTGCGGCATTTTCCTTTTTGGCCCGGGCTAATGACCCCAGGGCCAGGGGGTAATCATAGAGAAACGTCGGCTCCTCCTTGCCCAGATTGGGTTCGATGCGAGCGGTCAAGACCTCGTCGAAACAGTCCCCGTCCAGGGCTTCTTCAACGGACAGGGAGGCATATTTTTCAAAGGCCGCATGGACGGTGATCCGTTCCCATGGCTTTTGCAGACGGATGACCTGTCCTTGACAGCAAATGGCGTTGCCACGATCGAGTTCAGCGGCAAGATGGAGAATAAGATCTTCGCATTCTTCCATCAGATCCCGGTAATCCGCATCCCTGCGGTACCATTCCAGCATGGTGAATTCGGGAAGATGGCGGGCGCCCCGCTCGTGGTGACGGAAACACCGGCAGATCTGGAAAATCTTGTCGTAACCCGCCGCCAGGAGGCGCTTCATGCACAACTCCGGCGAAGGATGAAGGAACCAGCCTTGGCAAATCATGGTATCGATATGGAATTCCGGGGCGGGGGCGGGGATCAGGCAGGGGGTCTCGATTTCCAGATAACCCCTGGCGATGAAGAAGTTACGAAGTTCTTGAAGTATCCTGGCACGCAACCGCAACGTGCGCTGTTTTTTGGCCAGAAACCAGGAACCATCCATGATAAACTTCTTGTTATCAGTCCTTGACCCGGGTAAGGTACTCCCCGGTACGGGTATCGACGCGGATCTTTTCTCCCTCTTCGATAAACGGGGGAACCTGCAGGACATATCCCGTCTCTACCGTTACGGGCTTGGTATTTCCCGAGACACTGTCCCCCCTGGCCCAGGGGTCTGCCTTGGTGACGACAAGATCCATGAAATTAGCAATAGTCACCCCTAACGGGCGATCTTCGAAGAGGAGGACTTCCGCCTCAATGTTTTCGATCAGGTAGTTCCTCACATCCCCGACCTGGTCGGCGGTCAGCAAGATCTGCTCGTAACTCTCGTTGTCCATGAAACAGTACTTGCCGTCCTGCTCGTAGAGGTATTGCATCTTCTTTTCCTGGAGATCCGCCGGTTCAAAGACATCCACCGAGCGGAAGGTTCGCTCGAACTGCGCCCCGCTGATCATATTTTTCAGCTTGCATCGGTAAAGGGCCTGCCCTTTACCCGGCTTGACAAAGTTGAATTCCGTAACGATATACGGCTCATTGTCCATTTTGATCCGCAGATTTTTTCTTAAATCACTGGCTGCGTACATATCTACCCCTTAAATGATGGAAACAGGCCTGTAATTTTTCGCCTGCTTGTTTTCCGGTTATTAAAACAGAGGGTGACTCTTAATGTATTTTCCATTTTCTGTCAAAGAAATTTCATCCTCTTTCCCTGTCCCCGACCGTTGCAGGGAAAAGGGCTGTAGCTGGATCTTCCCCCGCTCCCCCGGCGCATCAAGGACAAAGCGCGGCAGACAGAGTCCCGACGCCCGCTGCCATAGTTGTTCCATCATCTCCATTCCCTTCCGGATATCCACCCGGAAGTGATCCACACCCTTCACCGGGTCACAGGAAAAAAGATAGTAAGGACGGATCGAGTTGCGCTGGAGGCCGTAAAACAACTCCCTCAGGGTTTCAGGGTTATCGTTGACACCCATGAGGAGCACGGCCTGATTGGAAACGGGTATCCCGGCCGTCAGGAGGAGATCACAGGCCCGGGCGGCCTCCGGGGTGATTTCCCGGGGATGATTGAACTGGGTATTGAACCAGAGGGGGCGGTACTTTTTCAGGACGCCGACCAGTTCCTTGTTGATTCGCATCGGCATCACCGCGGGAATCCGGCTGCCGATCCGCAGGACCTCCACATGGGGAATGGCCTTCAGAGACCCTAAAAACCAGTCCAGAGTCGCCGCCGGAAGCAGCAGGGGATCGCCGCCGGACACGATAACCTCCCGGAGGGCGGTATTTTGCGCCACGCGGTCGATCATCTCCTGAAAATAGGCCCGTGAAAATCGTCGGCTTCCCTGCTTCCAGAAACGTTTGCGATTACAATGTCGGCAATAAACAGCGCAGCGATTCGTTGCCAGGGAAAGGCAACGGTCCGGATAGCGACGGATAAGCCCGGGAACGATTGTATGACGGTCCTCCTCCAGAGGATCATCCTGGCCGGTATGGATATCTGCGAGTTCCCGAATATCGGGAAGGCACTGCCGGCGGATCGGATCTTTTTGGTCCGTCGGATCGATGAGCGATGCATAATAGGGGGTGATCGCAAAGGGATAGATTTGGGCAACCCGGCGCCATTCATCGGCAAGACTGCTATCCCCGCGCGACAGTTCGGCAAGGTGCTCCGGACGGCACAGACGGTGACCATATTGCCAACGCCAGTCCATCCACTCCGCCGCCGAACCATTTAACAAATCCATGTATAAATCTTTCCCTTTTCCGATTCCCCGAATAAATCTGTTGACCTTGCCCCCGAAACTTCATAGTATCGGCAAATAATGAAGAGACAACACCTATACATCGTTTATATCGGCCTGTGGATATGTCTGCTGATGCTGTTTTTATCCCCGCCGGCAAAACAGCTCGTCAACCAGTGGGCAGGCAGGGGATCGCTGGTTCAGGCGCTGCTTTTTATTTACGGCGTACCTGTTTTCCTGCTCTATCTGCTCTCTGCCTTTCTTTTCGATGTCCGGGCGGAGGTGATTCGCAAAGAAGACATTGTCTCCTTCCTTGGGCGGCGAACGATGCGGATCATCATGTTTCTATTCGTGATTATTGCCCTTATCCTGCTTATCCTGGCATCGTTTGCCCCCTGAGGACGACGAACTATTCCGATTCCAAATCAAAGCGCTATTTTTGTTAAACAGTCCTGATGAAGAGTATCTATTTCCCTTTGTAGATATAACGCTCAAGCAGACGGTGATAGGGCGTCCAGTCCGACTCGCTACCGACAGCGCCTGCGATGGTGAGCTGCATGGCGTTGACCTTGGCGTCAAGATCATCTGCAAAGTGGACAACAAGCGCCTCCAGGGTCTTGGGTCGCTTCGGGGAACCAAACTCCAGGGTCCCGTGATGGCTAAGGAGGATATGCCGCAGCTCCATGGCCAATTGGGGGGGAAAATCAGGAAGGGCCGAAATCCTGCGATCCAGCATTTCCACGCTCATGACAATATGGCCGACGAGGCGACCCTCATCGGTGTAATCAACGATGCCGTCATAGGAGTATTCGTAAATCTTGCCGATATCATGGAGGATGCCGCCGGTCATGAGGAGATCGCGGTTCAGACCCTCGTAATGGCCGGCGAGCCAGTCGAGGATTTTCACCACCGACAGGGTATGCTCCAGAAGGCCGCCGATATAAACATGATGGAACCCCTTGGCGGCGGGGGCGCGCTTGAAGAGACCTGCGATCTCCTCATCGTGAAAGAAGGCTTCCAGGAGGGCCTTCAAAGGAGGCGTCTCGACGGCGGCAATAAAGGCCAGCAGGTCGGAAAACATCCTGTCCGGATTCTCCTTGGCCACGGGAAAGAATTCTTCCGACTGGATCTCGTCATCCTCAGCCTTGCGGGCGCTCATAACCGACAATTGGATTATATTTTTGTATTGCACGGCCCGGGACTGGATATAGATAAAATCGCCCTTGCGAAAGACCTTTTCCATATCCTGGGCGTTGTCCCACACCTTTCCATCCAATTCTCCCGTTTTATCCTTGAGACGCAGGTTCAGGTAAGGAGCGCCCTTCTGGGAAAAAGCGAGGTTCTTTTCCGTTACAAAAAAGAAGTCACAAATCTTTTCTCCAGACTTTATGTCTTTGATATAGATGCTTTTTTTCATTGCTCCCGAATCCGTTTCGTATGTGTGTAAACCGTCAGGGACGGCGCCCGGATGGCCCCCACCAGGGTGATCCCCGCCTGCCCGGCAAGGATGATCGCCAATGCCGTCGGCACAGAGAGGGATAACACCACGGGGATACCCATCCGCCATATTTTGTGAACAATTTCCGAGGAAACCCGCCCGGTCCTCAAGAGAACTTTATCCGCGCCGTCGATGTCATGGAGGAGGGTGTAGCCGCTCAGCATGTCCAGACAGTTGTGTCTCCCGATATCTTCGCGGGTGACAAAAATATCGGAACTATCGGCAAGGGCGGCGCCGTGGGTCCCCCGGGAAAGGTTGTGAATACCGGCGGCGGCTACGAGTTCCTCCATGAGCGTAAAGATCCGGGCCGGGGAGATTGTTTCCGTCCCGATTGCCAGGGGTTTCATGGCCTCCACGTTTCGTCCTTCCCCTGCACCCGTTACCGGATTCATAGGTTGAGCCCCGGATAGTCCTATTTCACTGCTCGATCCGCTTATTCCAGAGGCGGCGCTCCGGGCGCCGCTGGAAGAAATGATTTGCCCGCCATCCTTTCCCGAACCCTTGGAAACCGGTTGACCAGCGGCCAACCTCGGCCTGGTATTAACATGGATCGACATTCCTTCTCCGCCGACCTTCACGGCTTCTATATCCCGGGCGGTCCGGATAAGTCCTTCACCTCGCAGCCAGCCCACGGCCAGTTCTTCCGTATGAATGCCCGTACAGGCAATGGTAATCATTTTCCGACCGTTAAGATGAACTTCCAAATGGATCTCCTGGACAATATCCGCTACCGATGACTGCCAGGACGTACCCGTAAAAATACGGACGGGACACTTTTCGATCCCCGCCGAGTGTTCATGACGGTCATGATTCATCTTTTTTCTCTCAGGATGCGGTGATCTCCCGAACGCACCGTCATTTTGATCTGGTCGAAATATTCCATCAGGGGGATAATGAACTTCCTGGTCAGGCTCGTCAAATCCTTGAAGGTAACGGGCGTTGCCTTCCCTTCCCTGACAAGCAGGCTGCGGTAGTCCTCCTGCAGTTTATCCAGGATCGCCCGGTGGTAGAGAAGGTCTTCGCTAATCTTGACCAGGATCGTTTCCCGGATCAGAATGGCCCGCACACTATCGACCTGCTTGCTCCGGTCGGGAAATTGTTCATAAATCTCCTTGACCGTCGGGGGCGACAGACCGGCCTGTAGATAAAGGCTCAGGATCTTCTCCTTCATCGCCTCCAACTCCCCTTGGAGATGGACCCGATGCCCCGGCAGCCGGACCGTTTCCCGTTCCAGCGCCATTTTATCCTGTTTTTCCAGATCCTTGAGGGCCTTGTTGAAGAGTTTGGCGTTGATGAAATCACCGATGGTCATACGCAATTCTTCTTTTTGCATGCCCTCCCGGAGGGGATTCTTCTCATGATAAACCCTGACCTCTTGCAGGGCCTGCTCTTGCAGAGCGGCATAAGCGGTGGCGGAAACGATCTGCAAGGTTTCGGAGTCAAGGAGAATGGCTTTCCGGACGGAGAGCATGGCCTCGATAATCTTCCGCAGACGGTTTTCCGCGAGTCCAGTCCGCATGACAAGGCGAACTAGACTGATCCCTTCATATCCGGATCGTTCGGTAATAGCCGCTACCCGCTCCTCGTCCGTCCCTTCCTCAAGGAGGCGACATTCTTCGCTCACCGCCGCCTGCATCCGTTTGTGCTTCCGGGGCAACGTATCGAGGATTACCCCGCCCCCGGTCGTAGTAACGGGCGAATAACTTCGGATGACAAAGTGATCCCCTGCCATCACCACGGTTGGTTCCTCGAAGATGATCTGGCCATAGACCCGCTCACCGGGACGCGCCTCATCCCGGTCCAGGAGGATGATCCGGCCGATACTCTCTTTCGTTCCCACATGAAAGCGGACGAGGCTCCTGTTTTTCAGGATCTTCCCATTGCTTGCCAGGTAGTCCATGGCAACATCGAGACGCCGGGACGGCTCAACAGTCCCCGGCCTTGCCATCACCTCGCCGCGCTCGACGGCGGCCTTTTCCACCCCCTGAAGGTTGATCGCCGTCCGCTGACCGGCTTCGGCCGTCTCCACCGTCTGATTGTGGACCTGAATACTCCGGATTTTGGCCTTCAGTCGGGAGGGAAGAATTTCCACGTCGTCACCGACGCTGATGCTTCCGGAAACCAGGGTCCCCGTCACCACCGTGCCAAATC
>JANXZC010000116.1 GCA_025355725.1 Syntrophus sp. (in: bacteria) | reverse complement strand
CATTTGGCTCCAAATGTCAATAAGTAAGCCTGACCCCGCTATTACTCTTGACGGGGTCATTGTAACAAAATATAGGGGAAAGAAAAAGTTTTTTTCGTGAGGGGAAAACGATGAAAATCAGCCGTGTTGAGGAAATGCGCTGGATGGATCGCCATGCCACGGAATCCTTGCAAATACCCGCCGATATTCTTATGGAGAATGCCGGTCAGGGGGCCGCTGCTGTACTTGCCGGGGAGCGGGGACTGAACGGGAAGAGGTATGTCATTTTGTGCGGTATCGGAAACAACGGGGGCGACGGATTCGTGGCGGCCAGGAAAATTATTTCCAACGGGGGAACCCCGCAGGTTTATATCCTGGGTGATCCGGGCCGCTTCCAGGGGGCGGCCAAGACCAATCTGGATATGTTGTCCCTTCTGCCTTTGGAGGTCAAGCATCTGGAAACGGGCGTCGAACTGGGTCGGGTTATCCGGCATGCCGATGGGGTGGTGGATGCCATCTTCGGAACGGGACTCGACCGGGAGGTCCGGGGACTGCACCGGGAAGTTATTGATCTGGTCAATCAGGGACGCAAATGGGTCCTCAGCCTCGATATCCCCTCCGGGGTCAACGGCGACACGGGTGAAATCATGGGCGCCGCCATCCAGGCAGACTGTACAGTGGCCTTCGGCCTCCCCAAGATAGGCAATATCCTTTATCCCGGTCATGAAAAATGCGGCAAACTCTATGTGACCCATATCTCTTTCCCTCCGGTTATGTACAATCATGAACGCCTGAAAATCCAGACCAACGATTATCTGCCCCTTCCCGTCCGGAGTCAGGACGTCCATAAGGGAAGCATGGGGGATGTCTTGTTTATTGCCGGAGCGAAGACCTATATGGGGGCCCCCTATTTTTCCGCCATGGCTTTCCTGAAGGCTGGCGGTGGGTACGCCCGTCTTGCCACTCCTGCGTCGTTAGTCCCCATTATTGCCGGTCAGGGAAGGGAGATCGTCTTTGTCCCGCTCCGGGAAACGAAGGCCGGGGCGGTGTCGGCGGATAATTTTGACGCCCTCCTGGAACTGTCGGCAAAGGTTGATATGGTGGTCATTGGACCTGGCCTGTCATTGGACCCCCAGACCCAGGACCTCGTCCGGAAACTGGTCCCCGCGCTCAGAAAGCCGCTTTTGATCGACGGCGACGGGATCACGGCAGTGGCCGGAGACCCCGCACTCATTCAGGGACGCTCATTCCCAACGGTGTTGACGCCTCATACAGGAGAAATGGCAAGAATCACCGGTCAGCCGGCGGCAGAGATCCAGCGCCGCCGGATCGACATATTGCAGGCTGCCTGTGCATCCTGGGGGGCCTTTATAGTTCTCAAAGGCGCCCATTCTCTGATTGGTTGTCCCGACGGACATGTTTTTATTAACATGACCGGTAATCCCGGGATGGCGACTGCCGGTTCCGGGGATGTCCTTACCGGCACCATCGCGGCGATGGCCGGCATGGGCATGCCCTGGCCGGAAGCAATCAGAAAAGGGGTCTGTCTCCATGGCCTGGCCGGCGATCTGGCCGCCCGCCAGGAGGGGGAAGACGGAATTACCGCCCAGGATATTCTTGACTATCTTCCCCTGGCCCTCAAAGAGGACCGTCTTTCCGGAGGGTGGGGTTTAAAAGATAAAATTGAAATTTGTCCTTGAAGGTTCGCCAGGATTTTGTTAGAGCCCCTGTACAAAATTTGGAAACACTTACCAAAATATAGTAAAGGCTTCTAAGAAAACACAATAAATATGAAAATTGCTTATTCTAAATGTAAGGGGGGGCAAGGTAAGGATTTACCGCGCAATCCCTCTCAATCCCTCGTCATCATTTGTATTGGCCTTTGCATCGGCATCGCCTTTTCCTTTTTTCCGCTACGGACAGCGCTGGCGGGCTCTGTTCCCGAAGCGCTTTTGAGGCTGTCGTCGGGATATGCCGTTTTCATCGATAAGCACCTGCAGAAGGTTTATGTGCTTCAGAACCGGGGAGGCAACGTCGTCATGGTCTTCGATGCCCCCTGTTCCACGGGGAAGGCTCCCGGCGAGAAAATGGAACAGAAAGACGCCAAGACGCCCCGGGGGATCTTTTTCGCAACCAAATTTGAGCAGATGCGGAAGCCTCACCCGTCTTATGGAACCATGGTCTTTCACCTGGATTACCCCAATCTGCTGGACAAAAGGATGGGGAAAAACGGCAGCAATATCTGGATTCACGGCACAAATAAACCCCTCCAGCCCTTTCAATCCAATGGCTGCGTGGTTATGAAGAACAAAGACATCGAAGCCCTGTCAAAGTATATATATCTGGGTAAAACCCCCATCATCATTGAAGAATCCATAAAATGGTATCCCATGGAACGACCCTCAAAGGACAGGGAAGAGGTGGAGCGCGTCATGATGTGGTGGTCCAAGGCCATCCTGGATGGGGATCAGAGTACCCTGAACCGCCTATACTATCCCGAATCGCCCTCGGCGGGCTCACCGCGGAAGGTTATTGTGAAAAGAACAAGAAACCTCAAGGAGGCGAGCGATCATTTTGATTTCAGACCACAGGACATAACCATCTGCAGCCTCGATGATAAAGCGGTTATCCTCTTCGACCAGGTACTCTCCGTTCAGAACGCCGACTCCTTTCAGGGCAGTTATGTGCGGCTCTTCTTGGAAAAGATAAATAATCGCTGGATGATTGTGGATAATGACGCCCCCCAACAACGCTACCGGGAGGCGTTGGTTGCGGCAGCGACACCTGCGGTTAAGAAACCGGTCCCGGCGACCGTCTCCGGGGAGGCGTCAACGGCCGCCGCCCCCAAGGAAGCCGCCAAAACCGCTCCCACGAAAGCTAAGCCTGCTGAGGTAGTGAAGGATCAGGATATCCGGCAGTTGGTCGAAAACTGGGCAAAGAGCTGGACATCCGGAAATATGGAAGCTTATCGGGCCTGCTATGCCCCCTCGTTCCGAAACCGGGGTATGGATCTGTCGCGCTGGGTTAACTATAAGAAAGATCTCCGCAAAACAAGCAAGAACATCAGTGTCAAAGTAGAGAACCTCAAGACATCCTCGGAAGGTCAGAAGGCCACCGCCACCTTTATCCAGAAATACAGCGCCTCCAACATAAAATCCAACCGTGCGAAGCGGCTGGAATTGGTTAAAATCGACGGGGAATGGAAGATAATCCGTGAGAGTATGGGCCACTAAGACCCCCTGTTACCTTTTCCTTACTTTTCTCTTGCTGTTTTTTACCCCCCCTGCCTCGTGGGGCAAGAGTTCGGTGGAGAGGCATTTTACCGGAACCGATCATGAATTGACCGTGTACCGGGTGCAGGGGAAAGCCCCCGGGAAAACCATCATGATCATTGGTGGCATCCAGGGGGATGAACCGGGGGGATTCCTGTCTGCCGATCTTTATGCCGACATGAACCTGAAACAGGGTAACCTAATCGTTGTTCCCCGGGCGAACTGGTACTCCATTATCCTGAACCGGCGTCAGGTCAACGGCGACATGAACAGGAAGTTTGCCGATTCAACAACTACGAGTTACGAAGATCAGATTGTCGGTATTCTAAAAACGCTCATCGCCCAGAGCGACTGCCTCCTCAACCTCCATGACGGATCCGGTTTCTATTCGGAAAAATGGCGGAGTTTCATGCGGAACCCCGGGCGATTTGGACAGTCGATCATTGCCGATACGGATCAGTACCGGCAAGTCAAGACCGGGGATGTGGTCAGTCTGGAGGGCATGGCGAAACGGGCCATCCGGGAGATAAACACCCATATCGCGAACCCGGAACACCATTTCCACTTCAACAATCACCGCACCGCCTCCCAGGCAACCCGTCATCCGGAACAGCGGCGATCGGCTACATACTATGCCCTTTTTACCTGCGGCATCCCCGCCTTCGGGATTGAAACGAGCAAATCCCTGCCCCTGGAAACAAGGATTCACCACCACAACCTGGGGGTTAACGCCTTCATGAACATCTTTGATATCAAACCCGATGTCCCGGGAATTAATTTACCCATGCCGACGATGAAATACCTCGTGGTCAAGGTCAACGATCAGCTTCCCGTTGTCCTGTCCAACCAGGACCAGTTGACCGTCCGTTCCGGGGATGTCATCAAGATAGACCACATCGAGGCGAATTATGAACGCGGGCTAAGCGCCGATATCGAGGGTTACGGAAAGATCAACGATCTTCATAACCCGGTGGTGATTGGACGGGCGACCCAGATAACGGTCCGGAAGGACAATTATGTCTGCGGACGAGTGCCGATCCGTATTGCCGCGGCTGATTCGCCGGGTAAACAAGCTACGGCGGACAAGCCCCATGTTAATTTTTTTCGTCTCAAGGTCAACGGTGAGGAGAAATTTCTTCCCAACGGCGCCCATCTCGATATCATTCGGGGGGACACCATAGAATTGATAGATGTGGGAGTCACTGCCGGAGCGAGTGCCGATATTGCCATGAATTTTAAAGGATTCATCGGTGACACGAAGCATAATAAGGGCGAGGACCGAGGCTACATTATCCGGACTGATCGGGACCTGATCAAGCGATTCTCCATTGCCGCCAACGGGCAACGTTACCAGATTGTGGCCGAGAGAAAAGACCAGATCCTTGGTCAGATGTTTGTGGATCTTCGCGATCCGGTCCTGGAATATGTCGTTTTTCAGATCGGTGATGGGGAGAAGAGGTGTCTCTATCCTGGTGAGAAGATCACCTGCCGCCCCGGTCAGGCGCTGAAACTTATCGATATCAAAACGAATGTTTCCAAAAACAATAATATCACCGCTATCCTCAAAGGAAAGGGGACCAGCTCCGAAGTTACCCGGGCGGGGGTTATATCAATAAATAAACAAGGGGATTATAAGGTAACCTTCTGGAGAAATCAGACGCCTTTAGGTGATATCAGTATCCGGGGTCTTTGAGGAACCAGTTCAGATGTTCCTGCCCGTGACGTAATCCGCCAGGGTCAGGAGGTCCTGAAGGGGCGCCTGGTCTGAAAAGATCGCAAGTTCCCTTTTGCCGTCGTCAATATAGGCGCGGGCCATGTTCACGGCATAATCAATGCCGTCATCCCGGCGAATGATCTCAAAAACAGCAAGGAGGGATGTTTCGTTCCGGTTCGGGTCGGTAATAACCGCCCTGATTTGCTGTCTTTCTTCCTCCGAACAGCGGCTGAGGGTCCGGATCAGGGGGAGGGTCATCTTGCCTTCATCAAGATCCTTCCCGATGACCTTCCCGAATTCCTCCTCCTTGGCCGTGTAGTCCAGGGCATCATCGATAATCTGAAAGGCAAAACCAAGATTGAGGCCGAACCGGCCCAGGGCGGCGACTTTTTCTTCCGGGGCGTCGGCAAGTAAAGCGCCCACAGCACAGGCCGCAGAAATCAGATGGGAGGTCTTTCTTTCAATAATTGACAGGTACTCCTTTTCCGAGATCTCAGGATCACCGCGCTTGACGAGCTGAAACACCTCGCCTTCAGCCATGAGGTTGGTTGCCCTGGCGAGGACCTTGATGATCTCCAGGTTCCCATATTTGGCCATGAGTTGGAAGGCTTCGGAATAGAGGAAATCGCCGACCAGGACGCTGGCGGCGTTCCCCCAGACGTGATTGGCTGCTGGTCTGCCCCGTCGCATGTCGGCGTTGTCGATCACATCGTCGTGGAGCAGGGTTGCGGTGTGGATGAATTCGACCACTGCGGCCAGGGGATGACGCCTCTCTCCCTCATACCCGCAGAGGGAAGCGGAGGCCATGAGGAGGAGCGGACGGAATCGCTTTCCACCGCCGCCGATGAGATGCTGGCTGACCTGGGGGATCAGGCTGACGTCGGAACGAAGGGCAGCGGCCATATAGCCTTCCACCTTCTGGAGGTCCGCCTGATACCTGTTAAAAATGTCTTGAATGTTCACAAGGCCCATATATGGCACCCCTCAGGGAATGTCAATCGTTTCGGCAAAGAGATCGTATTCGTTGGCTGCCCGGATGCGGACGGGGATGAACTGGCCGGGTCTGAGCCGTTTTCCCCGGACGTAGGTCACGCCGTCGATTTCCGGGGCCTGGCGGGAACATCGTCCGATAAAGGGATAATCCGTCAGGTCGCTCTTCCCTTCGATGAGGACCTCGTCAAGGGAACCGACTTTCTGTTGCAGGATCGCAAAGGAAATGGAGGACTGTTCCTCCATGACGACTTCCCGGCGCCGACTTTTTTCCGCCTCGGAAATGCGGGAGGGCAGGGTTGACGCTGCTGTACCCTCTTCCCGGGAGTAGGTAAATACCCCCAGATGATCAAAGCGTATCTCCCTGACAAAATCCATGAGGCGGTCAAACTTTCTCACGGTCTCGCCGGGAAAGCCTACGATGAGGGAGGTACGGATAGCTATCCCCGGTCCTAAAGCACGGACCATCCTGATGACTTCCCGAAGTTCCTGACCGTCGCCATGGCGATGCATGGCCTTAAGAATGTCATCGTCAATGTGCTGGATGGGCATATCCAGGTAGGAACAGATTTTCTTTTCACCGTCCAGGTACCGAATAAGCTCCGGGGTAATTTTGGTGGGATAGGCATAAAGCAAACGGATCCAGGCGATGCCATCCACAGCGGCAAGTTCCGACAGGAGGTGAGTCAGGGAGGGACGGCCCCGCAGATCACTGCCGTATGCCGTCGTATCCTGGGCGATGACAATGAGTTCTTTGACTCCCTGTCCGGCAAGAACCCGGGCTTCGGTAAGAATGTCCGCAGGAGTTCTGCTCCTGGCCCTGCCCCGGATGTCGGGAATGATGCAGTAGGCGCAGCGATTGCCGCAGCCTTCGGCGATCTTGAGATAGGCGCTGTAGGCAGGGGTCATGAGCAGGCGGGGATGTCCGGCCTGCATCAGGAAAGTCGGCTTGCCGATTTTCACCTTTAGGCCGCTACTTGCCCCTGATTCCAATCGGGCAAGATGATCGGCGATATCGGGGACTTCCGCCGTGCCGAGGAAAAGATCCACTTCCGGGAGGGTCGGTGCAAGCTCAAGACCGTAACGCTGGGGAAGGCAACCCGTAGCGATGAGATATGTACAGGCCCCCGTGCGCTTGTATTGGGCCATAAGGAGAATGGTTTCAATTGCCTCTTCCTTGGCCGGGAGAATAAAGGCGCAGGTGTTTATGATCAGGATATGGGCATCTTGGGGGGACTTGGTGATGCGGTAGCCTCGGGAGGTCAGGAGGGCCGCCATGACTTCGGAGTCCACAAGATTCTTGGGGCAGCCAAGGCTGAGGATATGGAATTTTTTCTTTTTCATGGATGGGTATTTATCACTGGCTATCTGACTTCTCACTCGGGGGGAAGCTTCCTCGCCAGGACCTTGCGGGGTTTGACGCCGTCGGAGGGACCTACAATTCCATCCGCCTCCATCCGCTCGATAATCCTTGCCGCCCGGTTGTATCCGATCTTCATGTAGCGCTGCACAAGAGATATGGAAGCCTGTTTCAGGTCGGTGACCAGTTCCACGGCCTCATCGTACTTTTCATCGTATGCATCTGCTTCCCGTTCGGGACTCTCCATGGAGGTTTCATATTCCGTGATCGAGTTATCATAATCCGGTTTGGCCTGTTGTTCCAGAAATTCCACGACTCTTTTTATTTCCCGGTCTGCCACGAAAGCGCCATGAATACGCGTCAACTTTGATGTTCCGGGGGGAATGAACAGCATGTCTCCCGCTCCCAAAAGGGCCTCGGCGCCAAGTTGATCGAGGATGGTTCGTGAATCGACCTTGGATGAAACCTGAAAAGAGATGCGGGTGGGAAAATTGGCCTTGATGACGCCGGTGATGACATCGACGGAGGGTCGCTGGGTGGCGATAATCAGATGGATCCCCGCCGCCCTTGCCATCTGGGCGATGCGGGCCAATGATTCCTCGACATTTCTGGGCGCAACCAGCATGAGGTCGGCAAGCTCATCGATGACAATAACGATATAAGGCAGGCGGGGGATTTTCCCTTTTTCCGCCTGCTTGTTGTAGGCATCGATACTTTTCCCGCCCATGTCACTGATGACGGCGTAACGCCTCTCCATTTCTTCCACCGCCCATTTAAGGACATGGGCGGCCTTTTTCGGATCGACGACTACGGGGTGAAGAAGATGGGGAATGCCCTCATAGGCTGAGAGTTCGATCCTCTTGGGATCGATCATCAGAAATTTGACTTCCTCGGGAGAAGCCTTAAAAAGAATGCTGCAGATCATGGCGTTTAGAGAGACGCTCTTTCCCGATCCCGTGGTGCCGGCGATGAGGAGATGGGGCATGCGGGTGAGGTCGTTGATGACCGGGGAACCCATGATGTCCACACCCAGGGCGATGGGGAGTTTGATCCTGGATTCGCTGAAGTTGTCCGAATCGAGGACGTCCCGGAGATGGACCGCTTCCCGCTCGAGGTTGGGAATTTCAATGCCGATCACGGCCTTGCCGGGGATCGGGGCGATGATCCGGATGCTGGCCGCCTTTAAGGCCAGGGCAAGATCATCGGACAGGTTGGTAATCCTGTTTATCTTTACCCCCGGCGCCGGTTCCAGCTCGTAGAGGGTGATGATCGGGCCGGGGTGGACCTCTACAAC
Source organism: Syntrophus sp. (in: bacteria) (assembly GCA_025355725.1). GTDB lineage: Bacteria > Desulfobacterota > Syntrophia > Syntrophales > UBA8958 > UBA8958. The sequence goes on along the minus strand of JANXZC010000116.1, from coordinate 15,207 downwards.
CTTTCCCTCGACGCCGAAATCGGCAAGTTTCTTTTCCAGAATACCGGCATTCGCGATCAGACTTTCCTTCTTCATCCTGGTATCCCGTCGTTCGACTTCATCAAGAAGTTCAAGAGGCGGCAGGGTAAAGGTCCCGGGAACTGGGAAAAATTCAAAATGGGTCTGTTTCGCCTTGGGAAGGCGCGCTTTGTCCGGAGGCGAGGCCGGTTCATCGATGCGGAGCGTTTCCAGCGCCGGTTCCCTGGGGGGATTTATGGAAGCTTGGCTTGGTTTGACTGTTGGTTTTAGCCGTCCCATAAGCCCGGAAAATAGATATTGTATCCTTTGCCAAACCCTCTTGAGACGATCTAAAAACCAGTGGGCTATGGAAACAAGGGAAAGATGGATCATCAGCATGAAGGCCAGAATCATCATGAGCAAAAGCAGAATGGAAGTTCCGGCAAGATTGAAATAGTAGGTCAGATAAAAATGCACCGCCTCGCCGAGGAGACCTCCGGCCCGGAGGGGGATTTCATAAATGGATACCTGCTGGACGACGAGGGCGGACAAGCCGGAAAAGGACAGGAGAAAAAGCAGCGCCCCGCCCAGGTGGGGCATGGTGATGCGGAAGGCGCCATTAAGAAAGAATTTAAAAGAACAGATAAAGAATACGACGGGCAGAAAAAAGGCACTGAGTCCGATAAGCCTAAACAAGCTGTCCGATGTGTAAGCGCCAAAGGTCCCGATGAGGTTATGAACTTTAACTTCCCCGGGAAGAAAGCGGGTGAAGGAAGGGTCCTGGGGATTGTATGACCCGAGACACAGGATGAGAAACAGTCCGGCGGCAAAACATATAACGCCGATAATTTCGGCTCTTCTTTTGCCGATTGTCGGCTTTTCTGTCATTGGACCTGTGGTTACCGCCATGCGTGAAAATTTTTCATGATAACACTTCGGACCCGTTCGATCAGTTCCGGACGGGAATCTTCCGAATAGGCTGTTATATCGATTGGTCGATCGATGATCATTGTGATTTTGCCGGGATTAATCTTCAGGGAACGCTTGGGCATGATCTCGGAAGCCCCGATGATGGTTATAGGAACGATTGGTACTCCGGCCTCCAAGGCCAGGTGAAACATCCCCTTCTTGAAAGCCTTGATTGTTCCGTCCACAGTCCGGGTGCCTTCAGGAAAACTCATTACCGATTTCCCTTCCCGGATCTTGCGGGCTGCCTCCGCAAGATTCTGCAGGGCCCGCTCGTGATTTTGCCGGTCAATTTCAATATAACCGGCGTTTTTCATGGCCTTGCCGAACATCGGTATCCGGAAAAGTTCCTTCTTGGCAAGCCAGCGGAACTGGCCGGGCAAAAATGCCAGGACGATCAAGATGTCGAAATCGCTCTGATGATTGGACATGAAGATCTGAGGTCGTTCCGTGGAGACATGTTCCGTTCCGTGGACGCTGACCTGGACATTGGTTATTTTCAGAAGGATTGTCGCCCAGATCCGGGCGATCTTGTGAATAGAATTTTCCGACGCCCCCAGCAACGAGAAAATAACGCAACAGGTAGAGAAAAAGACCGTAATTATAACACTTGCGGTTACCAGAAAGGCCGAGCGCAGCATAGAGCATTTCCTTATAGTCAATGACGACAATCTTACTAAACAGCTTATATTTAAAGGATATATGTCGTGAAGTCAATGGAAATATTGCTTCTTAGCCGGGTTCATGCGAACTTTTGATTTGATAATCCGTTGAATTGAGCCCTAACTTACTTGCATCTTATCAGCATTCTTGATCATACTGTAAAGAGTTTCCCCCATTTATTGAAAGCGATAAATAAAGCCGGTGCTGTTGTGTAGCAGCTTTGAACCCAAAATATTCACGCAAGATAAAGGAAAATATCAAGGGTGGCGGTTATTGCTGTCATCTACAAACAAACAATGAACCCTTGCTAGCTTAATTGCAGATTACCAAAAGAAAGGCATAGGGCGTTGCCCTGCACCCGAAAAAAGAAAATAATCAAAGAACCACAAATGATCAAATGACCTACTTGCCGGAACGCACCGGGAGTGCCCGGTAGCCGTATTGTTGTAGGCGTTGGACTGGGGGGCGCCAGTACCGAATGCCAACGCTGAACCAGAAGGCGGCAGCCTCGGAACCGCGCGTCTCCGATGCCCATACCCAGTTGCATGTAAGATCCAACAGCTCCGTTATGCCAGCATTATAACCACAAGTAGTTTTGCGTGCTTTTGAACTGTCATACAACCCCGCCAGTTCATCCTGCGTCGGCATTCGCCAGTCGTTGTACCCGCCTTCCCGATAACTTTCACAATAGTTCCTGGCATCGTGCCAGTTAATTACAGAGCCGTTGTCCTTCGCTGCCCACATCAAATTAGTCTTTGTATCTAAAACCGTTCCATTGTCATAGGCGATGAACCGACCGTCCCTTTTGATCTCTTTACCCATGGATACGGAAGGCCGTGCCCCCATGGCCAAACTCTTTTTTTTATCTTCCAGTATCCTTCTTTCTTCTGCCAAGGACTCCTGCTCTTCAAGTAGTTCCCTTTCCCTTCTCAGCCTATCTTTTTCAGCCTCAACCTTTCTTTGTTCGGCATCTAATTCTGCTGTTTCTGATGATGTTATTGGAGCGGATAGCTTGCCAGGAGAGAAGTAGAATTGCCCCTCCAGTGAGGATAGCTCCCAAGGCACCTGACCCGTTTCCTTCTTCAACTTCGTGCGAACATTTATGAATACATCACTTATGGTCAGTCCCGGGGCCTGCATAAATTTGAGCAATGCCGATGTGTATGGACTGTTACGCCCATCTCCATCTCTGGCTACGTTCCCTGGACTGGTAGAGTATGAAATGAATGTGCCAGACGGGGCGCTACTGACTATGGCCAGACCCCTTGCGGCGTTTCTGAAATTGCGGGCAAAGGGATTGTCCCGGCAGGCATCAAGCATCACTATATTCAGGCCATTGTTAGCAGTTGCCATTTCATCAAGGATTTTATTGGCATCGACAGCCTGATACTTTACGTCTGCCTCCTTGTTTATCTTTGCACCAATCGGCAACAGGTAATTCGTTCCATTAACCTGCACGCCATGTCCCGCATAGTAAAACAGCCCCACGCCACCCCTCTTCAAACTATTGCCAAACGCCTCAACGGCTTCGTCCATTTCCTGTAAACTGGCATTCTTTTTGAGCGTAACGGAAAATCCGAGTTTCTTTAGTATGGCGGCCATATCAGTGGCATCGTTGACAGGATTCTTCAGGGGACCGGAACTGTAAGCGCTGTTGCCGATGATAAGGGCGATGCGCCGTTCCGGGGTGGCAATCACTCTGGGTGAGACTTCTACCGACTCCCTCTGGCTGGCGGCATTGGGCTTGAGTATTTCGGGCGGTGTGGGGAACTCCTTGGCCAACAGTGAAGATGGGTAGATTAAAGCAAGTATAAACAGGACAAGAAAGATTCTTATCGGCATGGCTTGCATAGAAATATTCCCCTCATTAGCGAAACCATGTTCCTTATACTGCAACGATCACCAAATGGCAATTGGATGTTAAGGATTTCCGATTGAACAGTTGAATAAACGGGGAAAAGCAGACATGCAACATTACAAGAAGTGTAACAATACCCCCGATCTTCGGAAAAATCAACTTCCAAACTATGCAGGTTTCAATCGCAATTCGGCGATATGAAATAAAATTTCCTTTGTCGCTTTGTAAAGGGCATTATTCATTCTGTGCGGAAGTGATATTTCCGGACTTGACCTTAGATGGGGTTTTTAGTGATTTTGCTCAACCCTGTCATCACTGCTTCTGCAATAATTCGATGTCCCCTCTCATTTGGATACCTGGGATCTGATAGGACAAGATCCTTATTTCTTAGAGCATGTTCCTCAAGATAACCTGCCCAGTAGTGATGTACCGGAATCAATTCACAATTCATATCTGAAGCCACAATCTTCACAGACCTATAAAAAATATTAACGGTGTCCATATCATGGGGGGCATCGAAAGTGTGGGAAGTAGCCAAAAGAACGATCGGATTGAAACGTGCGCGTGCCAACCTGATCATCTGAACAAGGTTTTCCTGAAACTCAGAGCGGTAGACATACTGGAAGGCATCATCGATGCCGAATTGGATGAGCAGAATGTCAGGCTGAAAGAGATCAATATCCTGGTAGAATCTGTCAACACCATCAAAAGTTGTTTCTCTATATCCAGATCGGTTAATCACCTCGATCCCTTGATTAAATAGAGATTCCATAATGATATCGACATAACTCTTGGCAACACCGTAACCGGCAGCGATGCTTCCTCCACGGATGAGAAGTTTCACGAATTGCCCGCTGGGTGGGACCACTGGATGATGGGTTCTTTCTTCATCTCGACACAATCCCTTAAGTATAAGTTGATCAGATTCTAATATGACATAACAGTATTTCCAGCTAACCCTTTGACGCGATGGCACATAATAATCTTGGGCTTATTGCTCAACCCTACCATGAAAAAACCTGTCTTCAGCATTCGAATTGGTAAGGATCCAAATACGTGATGGAGTTCTCATCACAATAGAGGTTCTAATGTCAAGAGTCAGTCAGGAGTCCGAGGAAAGGCAAAAAAGGGCAATATCGGCAATGTGTTGACTTTTCCCGAACCGGTATTGTATAGGAGCCGGGATTAAGAAACCAAGAATTTACAAAATAAGGGGAGATCCGGTTCCGTAGGCGTACCGTGCACAAGCTTTTCTCAAGAAACGAGCCTATGTGATGATCAGCCTGTTGAATAAAAATGTTTTTGACCGATCCGGCGTTTAAGGAGATCTTCCTTAAACGCCGACTGAATTGGCGTCCCCTCCGGGGCGATAATGATAATTACGAAGGAAACTCATGAACCCATTGATTATTGAATTGAAACAAAAAATTATCGAGACCCTGAACCTTCTGGATGTCTCTCCGGAGGATATCGACGAGAACGGACAACTCATCGGTGGCGATCTCGGACTGGATTCCATCGATGTCCTGGAACTGGTAATGATGCTGGAAAAAGATTACGGCGTAGAAATCGACAGCAAAGAACTGGGTATCAAGGTCTTTGCCTCTGTAGCAGCGTTAGCTGATCATGTCTACCATCACCGGACAAAGGGCCATGTCGGCGGCGGAGATTTGACTGCACCGGAAGTCCCGTAACGAGGAATGTCTGGACGGGTCCTGATTATCGGTTCGGGTATCGGTGGGCTGACCGCCGGTATCATCCTGGCCCAGCTTCAGTTTCCGGTGACGGTCGTGGAGAGGAACCTACAGCCCGGCGGGCTGATGCGCAGCTACCGCCGATCCGGTATCGATTGCCCCGTGGGCGTCCACTATCTGGGAGCCCTCGACCGGGGACAGGTACTGCGCCGATTATGGGACGCCCTCGGTGTTACACCCCTTATCCCCCTGGAGCGTATGGGCGCTGAAGGTATCATCGACCGCTATATTTTCGACGATTTTGAATTTAATCTCCCTTCCGGCATCGATCCCTTTGAAGAAAACCTGAGGCGAACCTTTCCGGAAGAACAGCGCCAGATTGCGGCGATCATGGCCGATCTGAGGGAGACATCCCGAGCGCTGTCGACGTTTGATTTTCTCCTTTCCCCGACCCTGTCCGACCTTTCTCCGGAACGCTTTGAATCCATGGGAGATTGCCTTTCGCGTCTGGGTTGTTCCATCCGGCTGACTTCCGTACTGGGCGTTCCGGCTGAGTTGATAGGGATTCCGCTGCGGGAATGCCCGGTTTATTATTACTACATGACCCTGGCCTCCTATCTCCTGTCTTCCTGGCGTTTGGCAGGCAGCGGCACGGCCATGGCCGATGCTTTCGCGTCTCAATTCCAGTCGCTGGGCGGAAATATCGTGGCCGGGGATGGTGTTGCGGAGATTCAAGTGGAGGCGGGTCATGTAAAGGGCGCCGTTTTAAGGTCCGGACGAATCCTCCTGGCGGATGTCGTCATTGCCGCCGTTCATCCGGAGACGGTCTTATCCCTTCTCCCCCCTGAGATGGTCCGTCCTTCCTATCGTGAGCGGGTAGCCCAACTGGAAAACACCAAAGGGCTCCTCGGCGTGAATGCCGCTGTTGCCGCCGATTTGCACCGGGCGCTTCCCTATAATGTTTACCGCCTCTACACCGAGGCGGACGGTTCTCTTACCCGGGGGATTTTCCACCAACTGCGCGAAAGCGGGCAACCGGGAATGAATCTTCTATCCATGATTACCACCAGTAGTATCGAGGAATGGCGGCCCTGGGAAAAAACGACGTCGGGGAGGCGCGGCGAAGGCTACAAGGAGGCCAAGATGAATCGGGCGCGGGGGCTGATCGATGAGGCAGCGGAGTTATTCGGCCTTCGGGAGATGAATCTCCTGGACGTCTATTCGCCCCTCACCATCCGGGATGGTGTAAACAGTCCCGGCGGATCGGCGTACGGGATCATGCGCACGACGAAACAACTTATGAAAGCGGCATCCTTGAATCGTGCGCCCCTCAAAGGGCTGTTCCTCGCCGGTCAGAATAGGATGGCTTCGGGGATTATGGGGACCATGTTGGGGTCTTTTCAGGCCGTCCGGCAGATGATCGGCCATGAAAAATTCATCCGGGATGTGGCGGGGAGGCTGATATGAAGGTACTGCTCGTTTCGACTAACACCATGAGGGAACCTTACCCGACCTACCCCATCGGCCTTGACTATGTCCTGAATGCCATCTCGCCGCCTCATCGGGTCCAGTGCGTCGATATGAACGAACTGAAGACTGCTTCCGCCCTTGCCGACGTTCTTTCCGGCTTCCGTCCTGATGTTGTCGGAGTATCCATCCGTAATATAGATAATGTCGATGGGGTTTGCACGCAATCGTTTATTGGGGAAATTGCCGGCTTGATCGAGGTGATCAGACATAATTCGGAAGGCGTCATTGTCCTGGGGGGGAGCGGGTTCACGATCCTGCCCGGGGAATTCATGACCGAACTCGACGCCGATTTCGGCGTGATCGGCGAAGGGGAGCGGCTGCCCCTTCTCCTTGATGCCCTGGAAAGGGGAGAATCGGGGGCCGGTCTCCCCGGCATCGTGGTCGGGAAGGGTCCGGCCGGATACCCGGAACCCATCTCCGTACCCTTCGGACGCGGCATTTTTCCTCATCATTCCTATACTTCTTATTACCTGAGAAGGGGGGGCATGCTCAATTTGCAGACCAAGCGCGGCTGCCCCTTCGGCTGCATCTATTGTACGTACCCCCATATCGAGGGCGGGCGGTTCCGCTTCACGCCACCTTCGGAAGTGGGCCAGCTGGCCCGGATGCTTCAGGATGCCGGGGCAAAATACCTGTACATCACGGATTCGACGTTCAACGGCAGCTACGAACATAGCCGGGAAGTCGCCCAGGCCTTTCAGAAGGCCGGCGTTTCCATTCCCTGGGGAGGGTTTTTTACCCCGACATGCCCGCCGCCGGGCTACTACCGGGTCCTGGCCGATGCGGGGCTCCGGCATGTGGAATTCGGCACCGAGGCCCTCTCTGATTTGGTGCTTGGTCTTTATCATAAGCCTTTTGTTAAGGAGGAGGTCTTCTTGGCCCACCGGTCGGCCCTGGACGCCGGCCTCCATGTCGCCCATTACCTCATGTTCGGGGGACCCGGGGAGGATGAAAATACCATTAAGGAAACACTGTCCAGCTCCAGTCAATTGGAGAAAACAGTTTTTTTCGTCTACAATGGGGTGAGAATTTACCCGCACACGGCCCTGCATGAGCGGGCCGTTCGGGAGGGCCAGCTTGATTCTGCGGCGAATCTCCTGTATCCGGTCTTTTACTGGTCACCGGCCCTGAGCCGGGCGCGCGGGATGGCGTTGATAAACGAACTGGTCGCCGGCCGCCCGAATTGGGTGGTCGGCGGCGGCCAGCCCGGGATGTTCAAGGCGCTGTCGCGGCTACATGCCAGGGGGCAGGTGGGGCCCCTGTGGGAGCATCTGGTACGATGAAAGAAGACCGCGGGAAGATGGGTACTATCCCGCCAGCCTTGACCGCCGGTCTTGCGGCGATGCTCCTCGCCCTGGTCCTGGCCTTCGTGCGTGTCGAATGGGCCGCCGTGCCCTTATTCATCTTTGTGGTCCTCTGTGTGGCCGCGGCGTTTCATCCGGAGTATGGTTTTATTCTGCCGGTCGTCAGCCGGGGACGAACGGAAAGATCGGCCGTGGCCCTTACATTCGATGATGGGCCGGATCCGGCGACGACCCCGGCGCTTTTGCAACTGCTGGACAGGCACGGCATAAGAGGCGCCTTTTTCGTTACCGGAGAAAGGGCCGGCCAATACGGTCATCTTATCTCGGCGATTTTGGAGCGAGGTCATGACATAGGAAATCACTCGTACAGCCATGATCCTCTCTTGATGCTGCGCCGAACGGAAAGACTGTTACGGGAGATTGCCTCGACGCAGACCCTGCTCCATCGCTTCGACATCTCTCCCCTGGCGTTCCGGCCACCCGTGGGCATTGCGAATTCGAAACTGGCCAATGTTCTGCGTAAAGTGGGGCTTTATTGCGTCATTTTTTCATGCCGGGCCGGGGACTTCGGGAATCGGCGGATCCATGGGCTCGCCGGCAAAATTCTGAAAAGAGTGAAAGCCGATGATATCATCCTCCTTCATGATGTCCGGCCGCGAAGCACCGTCGGCGTTGAAGGATGGTTGCGCGAGGTTGATTTAATCCTGGTTGGATTGAAAAATAAAGGCCTGGAAGTGATCCCCCTGTCCGAACTGATCGCCAGGCCGGTGATGGTGAAAGTGGATAGGCTGAAAGCTGAAGAGTAAAAGGTAACTAATAAAGTTGCTGAGAATAATTCAGTTTTCAGCCGCAACAACTGGTTAACTACAAAACATATTGATATGCCTCCCCGTTGATGATAGAAAAACGGCTTTCAATAAATCGTTGATGAGTCATCGCTTTTATGCAAGAGATATGGCACGAATTATCCGTTGCAAGGTCGTCCGCAGGATGCGTTTTGGCGGAGGCGCGGGCGGGTGTTTCGTCGCCGTGGTTTTCGGGCCACTTTCCGGAGGCGCCAGTTTTGCCGGCCATTGCGATCCTGTCCATGGTGCGGGATGCCATTTGCCATCATGAAGCCGAGCAGGGAAGAGAGATCAAAGTGTCGGCGATTCACAGGGTCAGGTTCAGACTGCCCGCGAAGCCCGATGATTTGTTGAAGATAACGGCAACTTCATCGGATCGCCCCGGTCAGGCTTCCTATCAATTCAAGGTGGAAGTAAACGGGCAGACGGCGTGCACGGGCCTGATGGCGGTGGAGATGTTGCGGGTAAAGAATCAGGAGCCCTAAGGCGGCGACTTATAATTATAGGCGAGGAGGATAGGGAATGTCTGTAAATCCGGATAAAGAGGCTTTGATCGTTCGCATTGCCGAAATTATTATATTCGAGCTCAAATTGGAAGATATCACCCCGGAGTCGTTCAACCCCGATCTCGATCTGGTCGATGAATTGGGCGTTGACAGTATGGATCTGGCGACGGTGGTGCTCGTTCTTCAGGATGAATACGGCATTACCATCGATGAAGATGACTATCCCAAACTCAGCAGTATACGCCTGATAGCCGAATATATTAAGCAGAAGCAGGCTTCATGAATAAAACGAGGAACCTTTGGCTGATCCATGGATAGTGTGAACACCGCAGCGAAATCCCACTGCCGGACCGGAACGAAAGCCTGGAAGTTCTCCGAACTTCTGGCTGACCCCGAGGTGCGTCAATTATGGGAAAAAGTTCGAAAGTTCTTTTTTCTCCGGGAATCGACGTATGATGTGACCACGCGCTGCAACATTAGGTGCGATGGCTGCTACTATTATGAGGGACAGAAGCAGTTTGCCGACCCCAACGAAGATCCGGCGGCCTGGCGACGTTTATTACGGGAGGAGAAAAAAAGGGGTATCACCTATGTGGTCCTGGCGGGGGCCGAACCGTCTTTGGTCCCGGAAATTCTGGAGGTATGTTACGGAGAAATACCCCTGGGCTGCGTGGCCACGAATGGATTCAAGCGGATTCCCGAAACCGTCGGCTATAAGATGCATGTCTCCGTTTGGGGAAACGATGAGACCAGTTTTCGCTTGCGGGGGGCAAAGCATTTATTGCGCAAGCAGCTCGATAATTACCAGGGCGATCCCAGGGCGGTCTTCGTCTATACCTTTACCCGCGGCAACATCGAAGAGGCCTATGAAGTTGCGGAGGCGATCGCCCGGCAGGGCTGTCGACTGACCTTCAACATGTTTTCTTCCCCCGTCGGCTATACGGGGAATCTCCGTCATGATCCGGCATCCCTCGCCAGGACCGGTCGGGTCATGCTGGATCTGATGTCCCGGTACCCGGTCAACGTCCTGTTTTCCCCCTACAATGTCGTGGCCCATACCCATGAATACGGGCTCCATGACCTTTACGGCTGCACCTATCCGCGCAGGAACCCCTCGGTGGATATCGGTCTGGGAAGGTCATTCCGGCAATACCGGGCAGATCTGTCCTGGGACCGAGAGGTGGCCTGCTGCGTACCCGATACGGATTGCGATGACTGCCGCCATTATGCCGCAGGCAGCGCCGTGGTTACGGCCCGCCTCTACCGTCATGTCACGGACCCTGATATTTTCAGGTCCTGGCTGGACTACGTAGATACCTATCTGGCCGTGTGGGTTAAAAATTATGAAAAAAGCGATTCCCTTTGCCGGGAGATGATCAGACCGCCCCGGCCCAAAGGGGAGAATGGAAGCGAATAATTTATGAATACCGTCAGTTCCTTATTGGATGATTCATGGCGTGAACGGTATCGGAGGATATCCGCTCTCAATATCCGCAGTTCCATCTATGATGTGACCAACCAGTGCAATTTGCGTTGCCGGGGTTGTTTTTTCTATTCTTCGCAGGAGCATGAGGCGGCCTCCGAGGAGATGGATTTGCAGAAGTGGCATGAGTTTGTCGGGAGCGAGAAGGCGCGGGGCGTGAATCTCGCTATCCTGATCGGCGGTGAGCCGACGCTGCATCTGGACCGGGTGGCCGCGTTTTACCAAACCATGCCGACGTACTGCGCTACAAACGGACAGATCAAGGTTCCCCGTGACCGTTTTCCCGACATGATGGTGGGCATCTCCCTCTGGGGTGACGAAGAAGATGAAAAGGTGCTGCGGGGAAAGAATACCTTCGCCGTCTCCAGCAAGAATTACGAAGGCGATCCCTACACCTATTATCTCTACACGATCACGCCGAAACAGCTCGGACGGATCGGGCAGGTGATCAGGAAAATTGACGATGCAGGGCTAAAAGCCCATCTCCAATTGCTGACGAATGATGAGCAGGTGGACGGGTATTCCTGGACGGAAGAAAAAATGCGCGACGTGCGCCTTGAAATGGACGAAATGCTGGAGTGCTATCCTCAGACGGTCATTTCATGTAAGTACTACCATGAAATCATCACCACGGGCAAAATGATGGGGCGGTCTTTCGGCTGGAGCGAGTGCCCATCCGTAACTGAATCGCTGGATAACCGGAATCCCCGGCCCAAGCGGCTCATCCGGTTTGCCCGCTGGGCTTCGGACCTGAAAACCCAACATCGCTGCTGCACCTCGGCGACCCGCGATTGTGGGACCTGCAAGGACGGCGCCGCCCATATGAGCTGGGTCATGGTCAACAAGCGGGAGCACCTGAAATCCGCAAAAGACCTGCAGAACTGGATCGAGGTCTACGAGATGTTTGCCAAGCTCTATCGGTTCATCCCATGGTAGCGTCGGCTATGGGCGGCGTTTTTTTGATCGGGACCGTGCGGCGTGAATAAGAGGCGACCGGTAATATTGGGTTACGATGCCGTCTCCTCCTTGGGTGTCGAGATGGATGGCCAGTGGGAGCGGGCGTCACGGGGAGAAAGCGGCATCGGGGTTCTCACCCGTTTCCCCCCGGCGGAAGGTTTTCCCGTCAAAATTGCCGGCCAGGTGGGGGAACTCGATCTCAAGGAATATCCCTTTCTGGCTTCCCGGGATATGGCCCTGTGGACATCGCCGATTTTCCGTCACGCCCTGCTTGTGGTCCGGCGAGCCCTCCAAAAAAGCGGGATTGAAATTACGAAGGCTTTGGCCCCCCGGGTGGCCATTACGTTCAGTTCCGCCGTCGGCGGTCTGGATGCGGTTATCCGTGCGGACAGGCTGTGGGTGGCGGACGGGAAGCTCCCCCACCCCTTTACCAATGCGAATTCCTGCATCAATATGGTCGGGGGCAAGGTGTCCATCATGACCGGGGCGACCGGTCCTATTACGTCCACCATCACCGCCTGCGCCACAGGTTCCACCTCCCTGACCGTCGGTGCCATGTTTCTGGAATTGGACATGGCGGATGTGGTGATATGTGGCGCCGTGGACTTCCCCCTGGTTGAGACCATCCTGGGCGGTTTTGCTACCATGAACGGCTCCTACAAGCCGAAGGAAGGGCAGGGGGAAGAACCACCGGAGCAGGCAAGCCGCCCCTTTTCAGTCAACCGTCGCGGTTTTGTCGTGTCGGAAGGGTCCGGCTGCATCATTCTTGCCCGCCGGGAATTTGCCGAGGCCCATGGTTTGTCCCCGAAGATAGAAATGAAAGGATGGGCGATGACCTCGGATGCCCATCATTTTGTCGCCCCGAACCAGGACACGGTCACGCGTTGCATTGCAGAAAGTATCGCCCACGCCGGTTTGCAGCCCGAGGACATAGATGCGGTCAATGCCCACGGGACATCGACCAGGATCGGCGACCGGGTGGAAGGGGATGCCCTGGGGGATGTCTTTGGGGGGCGTATTCCGCCGGTGTCGGCCAACAAGTCACAGGTGGGCCATGCCATGGGTGCGTCGAGCGCCGTTGAACTGATCCTGGCCATGGAGGGTATGGTGCGGGAGACGCTGCTTCCTACGATTAATTATAAGCCCGATCCGGAGATTGTTCTGGATTGCGTATCCGAGGGGGCAAGATCCCTCGCGCAGGAGTTTGTGTTAAAGAATGCTTTTGGATTCGGCGGCTGCAATGCCTGCATTGTTCTGCGCCGGATGGGATAGGGTAAACCGGATTAGATGAGAGCACCGAGGAACCGAAAAGTTTTTGTCATTGGCTATGGTGCGGCGACGCCCCTGGGGAAAACCTTTGCCCAAACGTGGGAGCGGGCCGTGCGAGGGGAGGCCGGATTTCGCAAGGTCACCCGATGCCAGGTGGAATCACTGTGCAACGTGGTGGGTGAAATTCCAGACTGGGATCCCCGGACCTTTCCTTTTTCCGGCAAGAAGGAAGTCTACAACTGGAACGCCTCCTTCGTCATCCTCACCATGGCCGTTGTCAAGGAGGCCATGGAAAACGCGGGGCTCCAGATGGACAAGGAGACGAGCCCCCGGACGGCCTGCCTGATCGGCTCGGCCATCAACGGCACCGACGCCTTCCGGATCGCCCAGGGAAACATGCGGGACGGCGGCCCCCTGAAGGTCAGCCCTTATTTGCTGCCCAATCTTTGCGCCAACCTGCCTTCGGGAAAGGCGGGCATGCTCATGGGATTTACTGGGCCCATCTTCTCGCCCCAGGGAGCGTGCGCCTCCGGGAATCATGCCATCGGGATCGGCGCGCGGATGATCCGGGACGGCGATTGTGACTTTGTCCTGGCGGGCGGTGTGGACATGCCGATTATGCCCGAAATAATTCATGGATTTGAAAACATGAACGCGACCATCAAAATAACCGCCCAGGATCGGGCGTATAATGATCCCTCCCAGGCGTCCCGGCCATTCAGTCGTGACCGGAAGGGTTTTGTCTTTGCCGAAGGGGGAGGCGTCGTTGTCCTGGCCGCGGAAGAGGCAATCGACGCCCACGGCCTCCACGCCAAGGCGGAGGTGGCTGGCGTCGGCTGGACCTCCGATGCCTATCATTTTACCCGGCCCAAACCGGAAACGATTATTCGGGCGATCCGGGAAACGATTGACGATGCCGAATTGACGCCCGCCGATGTGCAGTATATCAATGCCCATGGGACCTCCACCGTCAGGGGAGATGCCGCGGAAGTAGAATGCCTGCGGGCGGTATTCGGCGAGGGATTGCGTCATATACCCATCTCGTCGAACAAGTCACAGATCGGCCATACCCTGGGCGGAGCCGCGGCCATTGAGGACGCCCTGACCATCGAAGGGATGCAGCGGGGGGTGATTCTGCCCACAATCAATTATCTTCCCGACCCCCAGTTCGAAGGTCTGGACTTTGTCCCCAACGAGGCCCGGCGGGTCCACCATGAGATCGCCCTGTCAAACGCCTTCGGGTTTGGGGGAACTAATTGCTGCATCATTTTCCGGGGAGTGTAGAATGAAACAGCGACCTTTCAGACCCGAAGCGTTGGAGGCGGATGACCGTTACGTCCGGGACCAGGAAACGGGTCTTTGCTGGCACCTGTCGTTTAATCGCATCCTGTACATCGATACGGACCGGTCCGATGTTGTCTACCATGCCAATTATCTGCGTTATTTCGAGTATGGCCGGACTTCCCTGATGCGGGATGCGGCCTACCCGTACAAGGAGATAGAAGACAGCGGCTATGTTTATCCCATCATCGATCTGGGGATTCAATTCTATGAGCCCCTCCGTTACGATGATCCCATGCGTATCCATACCCGGCCGGCCGAACTGGAGCGGGTGAAACTCCGTTTCGATTATGTTATCATTCATGGCGAATCCGGGGCAATCGTCTGCAAGGGATTCACGAAGCACTGCGCCCTCAATGCGTCGGGAAGACCCGTGGCTGTGGACCCGAAGACCGTGCAACTTTGGAAGACCTTTCCCGCCTGAGCGGAATATTCTAGATCGGAGAGCTTGACAACCCCTATGACACGTGAAGAGATCAAAACTGCCATCCTGGAATTTTTCCGTAAGGAATTTGAAATTGAAAATCCGGGCATGGAAGACAACTTGAGAGAAATACATGGTTTTGACAGTATTGATGCCATCGAGTTGCTCCTGGAAATCGAGAAACTCCTCGGTTCCGAACTGACCCAGGAGGAAAAGAAGCGGGCCATGGATATCCAGAATCTCAACCCACTGTAACAACACAGATTGATTAACATCGGTAATATCACTATCCGGTAATACAAACAGCATTGCCGGTGCTTCATTTACTTTTGGCAATACAACGGTAAATGAAAAGGTATCACTCCAATTA
>JANXZC010000106.1 GCA_025355725.1 Syntrophus sp. (in: bacteria) | reverse complement strand
GAGGAGTTGCCCTTCGAGACGCCTCCTTTCTTTCTCGGCTTCTTTTTGCTGGGTGATGTCCATGGTGTTACCCAGCACTGCCGACCGCCCATGATAGGTAATAGGAGTGACCGTTTCCATCAGCCATTTGACCTGGTTGTCTTGGGTAACAATCCGGTATTCATAGGGAGAGGTCAGATCCCCCGTGAGCATCTTTCTGGCCTTTGCCCGTACCATTTCCCGGTCCTCGGGATGGACGAAATGGAGGATCCGCTCGCCCAAAAGTTCTGCTTCCGCAAACCCGGAATATTCAGGGATGTGGGGATTGACAAAACAGAGCCTGCCTGTCTGGACGATATAAACCCCGGCCTGGGAGCTGTTGGCCATGGTCCGGTATTGGTCTTCCACCTGTTTTCTATCCGTGACGTCCCGGACGATTCCCCTGAAACCCCGGCGGTGTCCTTTTTCGTCCTGGAGCAGGGAGGCGGAAAATTCAATCGACCTTCTGATGCCGTCCTTGGTGAGGATATCCCATTCGAATCTTTTCATGGGGATTACCGTTTTGTACATCTCATTATAGGCGCGATAGACCCGGTTGGCCGTTTCCTCGTCGGCGGCAAAACGGCGGAAATTTGTGCCCAGGAGTTCTTCCTTGCTGTATCCGAAGATTTTCTGGAAGGATTCGTTAAAAAAGGTAAAATTTCCTTGGATATCCACTTCCTGATAACCGTCTTCGATCTCTTCGAGAATGGCCCGGTATCTCTCCTCGCTCTGGCGGAGGGACCGCTCCGCTTGTTTGCGCTCGGTAATATCTTTCACATAAGCAAGAACGGCCTTTTCGCCTTGGTAGACGATTTCAACCGTGGAGATGTCGAGATAGACGGTGGAAGCATCGGGCTTCAGGACGCGGAGCTCGTAGCGGGTCGGCGCGGGCAGGCCCTGCTGTCTCTTTAGGTGGTATTCCCGCACCCTGGCCCGGTCTTCAGGATGGATGAAGTCCCCAAAGGATTTGCCCAGGAGCTCTTCGGCCTTCCTGCCGAGGGTGGCGAGGAAAGTAGGATTGAAGTATAAATAAAAACCGCCCCTGATAATGACGACGCCGTCGTTGGATTGTTCCAGGGCCGTCCGGTAAAGTTCCTCGCTTTCCCGGAGGGCCGCCTCCACCCGCATGCTCGCCGTGATGTCCTGAAACAGGGAGAGGACAACCTGCCCCCCTTCGTAGTTGATGATTTCCGCGGAGCAGAGGATATCCCTGATATCTCCCGTCTTGGTGCGCAGGTGAATCAGTTTATCCTGAAAACGGCCGGCGGCAAGGAAGTCTTCGATCAGGGTGGTTCTTTCTTCGGGGTAGGGCCAGATGGCCAGCTCTTCGGCGGTGCGGCCGATCATTTCCTCCCGTGTGTAACCCAGCATGCGGCACCACTGATCGTTCACGGCGAGATAACGGGCTTCGGCAATAGTGCTGATCACGGCCGGCGCCGGGCCCGTATGGAAGGCCTTGGAAAAACGATCCTCGCTTTTTTTAAACGCGTCTTCCATCTCCACGCGTTCGGTCATATCTCGCAGGACGCCGCAGGTGGCCGTTTGTCCATCATATGAGATATAGGATACCGACGCCTCCAGATGGAGTTTACGGTTGTTCCTGGTCAGGGCGGTAAAAGTGTATTTGGCATTGAGGGGTTCTTTTTTCCTGATCTTAGCCTGCCTGTGTCTAATCATGTCCCGACTCTCCGGGGCCACCAGGAGTTGGAAGTCGAAATCCTTATCATAGATCTCTTCCCTCGTTATCTGGAACAGATTCACAAAGCTCTGATTGACAAAGACAAAGCGCCCGTCCAGCAACAGGTAGATGGCATCGTTGGACTGCTCGACCAGGGAGGCGTAAAGGTTGATTTTATCCGGCCCATTTTCGTTGTTCATCGCTTCACCATATCACGCTCAGTATATCAAACGGGGATTATTTATGAAATATTAACGCCGTTGGTTATTCTCAGGAGGCGCAATCCGTATCGCTGCCCTGGATCTTTTCGACGGCATGGGGGATAGCGGGCAGGACGACGGCCAGGTTTTCCCGGACCCCTTTCGGACTGCCGGGCAGGTTGATGATCAGGGTCTTGCCGCGGAGGCCTGCCAAAGCACGGGAGATCATGGCGTGGGGCGTCTTGGCCATGCTGGCCCGGCGCATGGCTTCGGCCATGCCGGGAATCTCTTTTTCAAGAACTTCACGGGTCGCATCGGGAGTTACATCCCGGGGGGTAACTCCGGTGCCGCCGGTAGTGATAATCAGATCCATATTGAGCCTGTCGGCGCAGTCAACGAGAGCGGTTTTGATTTCGTCCGGCTCATCGGCAACGACAAGGGTGCAGGCAACCTCGATTCCCTGAGCCTCCAGAAGGCGAACCGCCTCGGGACCGCTCAGGTCTTCCCGTTCCCCCCGGGAGCCTTTATCGCTCACGGTGATGACTGCCGCCCGGATCATTATTTCTCCGTTTCTTCTCTTTTCTTCGATTCCGCGACAATCTTCTCGACGATGTGGGCCGGACATTCTTCGTAATGGGAATGTTCATAGGTAAAAGTACCCCGGCCGCTTGTCATGGAACGGAGATCCGGTGCGTACTTGAGGATTTCCGCAAGTGGCACCTGTCCCTTGATTATCTGGTGGGATCCCTTCGTGTCCATACCCTGGACCCGGCCCCGGCGTGCGTTGAGATCGCCGATCACATCGCCCATATATTCATCCGGTATCTCAATATAGATAAACACAATCGGTTCGAGAAGGATCGGTTGGCAAGCCAGAATGCCCTTCTTGAAACCCATGGAGCCGGCGATCTTGAAGGCCATTTCCGAGGAATCCACCGTATGGTAGGTGCCGTCCACCAGGGAGACCTTGAAGTCCACAACGGGATATCCGGCCACGACGCCTTCATCCATCGCTTCCACGATGCCCTTTTCCACTGCCGGGCGGTACTGATTGGGAATGACGCCGCCTACGATCTTGTCCTGAAATTCAAAGCCCGAGCCCCGGGGGAGGGGTTCGATGTCGAGCCAGCAATCTCCGTACTGACCACGACCGCCGGACTGCTTCTTGTATTTTCCCTGTACATTTGTCTTTGCTTTAATGGTCTCTTTGTAGGGAACCTTGGGGGTTTTCAGATTGACTTCCACACCGAACTTGCGCCGCATTTTCTCCACGGCGACTTCAATATGGATCTGCCCCATGCCGGAGATAATCATTTCCTTGGTCTGATCATCCCGGTGAAAACGCATGGTCGGGTCTTCCTCGATAAGGCGGTTGATGGAGGAGCCAATCTTGTCTTCATCGCCCCGACTCTTCGGTTCGATGGCGAAGGACATGATGGTCGGGGGCGGCACAACCTTGTCATAGATGATAGGGCTTTTTTCATTGCAGATGGTATCACCGGTGCCCGTCTCCTTAAGTTTTGCAAAGGCGGCGATATCGCCGGGAATTACCATATCAGTGGTTTTTTGCGTCTTGCCGTCGAGAAAGAAAATATTTCCGAACCGCTCCGATATCTTGTGGGAGGCGTTATACATTCCGACGTCGGCGGTCAGGGTTCCGGAATATACCCTGAACAGGGTAAGGCGGCCTGCATAGGGGTCGGCGATGGTCTTGAAAACGAGGGCGGAAAATGGTGATCCTTCCTCAGGAGTCCTGATTTCCTCTTCCTCCGTACCCGGTTTCATGCCTTTTACGGGACCTCTGTCCACCGGGGAGGGAAGGTACTGGGTGATAATGTCCATGAGAAGGGCTGTCCCCATGTTCTTCAGGGCCGAGCCGCAGGCCACGGGAATCAGGGCTCCGGAATTGACTCCTGTTCTCAGACCGGTTCTTAATTCCTCCGCTGTAAGCTCCCCGGCCTCGAGGTATCTATCCATCATGGCCTCGTCCGATTCGGCGATGTCTTCCACCATGGTCTCCCGCCAGGTTTGGGCCTCCTCGATCTGGTCGGCGGGAATGTCCGCCGTCTTGAAGGTCCCCTTCAGATCGTCATAGATGATGGCCTGCATGGAAAGGAGATCGATCACTCCCCGGAACGATTCATGGGTGCCGATGGGCAGGCAGATGGGAGTAACCTTGACGTCCATCTTATCCTTGATGCTGGCCACGGCGGTCTGGAAGTTGGCCCGCTCACGATCCATGCGGTTGATGAAGACCATCCGTGGTAACTTAAAATCATCGGCGTATTCCCAGACTTTCTGGGTCTGGAACTCGACGCCGCTGACGGCGTCAAGGACGACGAGGGCTGCGTCCGCGATGCGGAGGCAGCTCTGGGTGTCAAATGAAAAATTCGAATCCCCGGGGGTATCGACGAGATTGATCTTGAATTTCTGCCAATCGACGAAGGTGGTTGCCGAACTGATCGAGATCCTCTTTTTTTGCTCTTCCGGCTCATGATCGAGGGTGGAAGTACCCTCATCAACTCTTCCGAGGCGGTCTGTTTTACCTGAGACAAAGAGGAAGGATTCACAAAGGGAGGTTTTTCCTGTCGAACCATGTCCGACGACGACGACATTCCTGAGAGATTTTGAGTCATATTTAGCCATGACATCCCCTTTCTATGACGCGATGGTTGGATTAGTGCTGCGATCGGGATGTTTATCCTGACAAATCCTGCTAAGTCAAGACAAATTTGACGGCGTAAACAATGATGTTGACAGAAAGTTCTGTAATCAGTATAAGGTCCGACTTAAATTGATGGAAGTATATAATTGGGAAGGTAAGCCATGACGAAGACAAACGGAAAAATCAAGAAGGTTCTTATTGCCAATCGCGGTGAGATTGCCCTCAGGATCATGCGTACGGTCAAAGAATTGTCTCTGGAGGCGGTAGTTATATATGAAAGACCGGATTCCGACGCCTATTATGTTCGCCTGGCCGATGACGCCATTATGATCGGTGAAGGACCCCGCAAAGATTATCTCGACATCGACAAGATAATCTGGGCGGCAAAAAAAACAGGGGCCGACGCCATCCATCCCGGATATGGTTTTCTGGCAGAAAATCCGGATTTTTCCGCCGCCTGTGAACAGGCCGGGATCATTTTCATCGGCCCCCCTCCGCAGGTCATTCGTGATCTGGGAAATAAGGTCGTCGCCCGCAATATTATGGAGAAGGCCGGAATCCCTTTCATCCCCGGAACGTCGGATATTCCCAAAGGCGGCAGCGGCATTAATGAAGCCTTTTCCTTTGCCAGTGCCTGCGGTTATCCCGTCATGCTGAAGGCCTCCTGCGGCGGCGGAGGGCGGGGAATCCGCAAGGTTAAGGATGAGGCGGACCTGATGGTTCAGTTGCCCCTTGCCCGATCGGAATCCATGTCGTGCTTCATGGATGACAGCATATACATGGAAAAATGCATTGAATCCCCCCGTCATGTGGAAATTCAGATATTAGCTGATAAACACGGCAATATCATGCATCTTGGTTCCCGGGATTGTTCCATTCAGCGGCGCCATCAGAAGCTGCTTGAAATTGCCCCGGCGGACCTTCCCGAGGACGTACTCGAGGCCATGTACGAATGCGCCATTCGCGCGGCAAAAGAGTCCGGCTATGTCAACGCGGGAACGGTGGAATTTTTAGTGGACGCCCGGACAAACGAATTCTGGTTCATGGAAATGAACACCCGTCTTCAGGTTGAACATACGGTTACAGAGGAATTGACTGGCATTGACATCGTCAGAGAGCAGATCCGCATTGCCGAGGGGGGCGTTCTTGATATTCCGAAGGAACGTGTCCGTCTCTTCGGAAAGGCGGTACAGGTACGAATCAACGCTGAAGATCCTAAGAACAATTTCATGCCCGAAGGAGGGAAACGGGTGGAGGTCTACCAGTCGCCGGGAGGTCCGGGAGTCCGTCTTGACGGCGCCGTCTACCAGGGTTTCAGAATACCCACGGAATATGACTCCCTGCTCGTCAAGATGACCGTGCGGGGATACAACTGGGAACAGACTCTCCAGAGGTTAAAGCGCTCTTTGCGCGGTTTTGTCATCGTCGGTCCCAAGACCACGATTCCGTTTTATCTTGCTGTCTGCGAAGAAAAGGATTTCCAGGCCGGTAAATTTGACACGGGCTATATAGACACCCATCCGGAGATCTTCAACTATCCCGAAGCGGAGCGGGAGATCGCCAAACTTGGTAAGCTTATCGCAGAAATACACGCAAGAAAAGTCAACAAACATGCCTATTAATAAGGAAGACATGAGCAGGAACAGACTATGAAAAACGACATCTATTCTAACAGTGACTTACGCATCGCACCAAAAGAATTGCGAGAAAAGGGCGCTCGCTACGTCCTCGATAAAATAAGGCGGCAAAAGGGTTACTATGTGACCAACACGGAGCGTGATCTCTCCCAGTCGGACTTCAAAAACCGGATCATGCCCCATACCCAGTTGCTGGTAGCTGATGAGAGGAACCGGGCGGGATACTTATCCCTCGAAATTACCGGAGGCGCCTCCGTTCATGTGGATATGCTTCGCAAGCAGATCAACCCCCTGGAGAAACTCCAGGTCTTGAGCGAAAAAATGCCCGACACGATGTTTCAGACCCTTTGCCGGGGAATCAACCTCTTCGGTTACCGCCCCTACCCGGACAATGTCATTCGGATGACCGTACGTGGTTTTGCCCCTTACGTTCATGTCTGGCGGGTCTTCGACTTCCTTAATCATATTCCCAATATGGTCTCCGTTTTTGAGGAGGTGAAGGCGGCAGGGTGCATCCTGGAACCGTCTATCTGTTTTTCCACCGGACCCGAGCATACGGATGAGTACTATGTTAAAAAAGTTGGGGAAATATTGGCGGTTACCGGTGAAGACATCGTCCTGTGCATCAAGAATCATGGCGGTCTAGGAACATCGAAGCGCATCGGCGAACTGGTGCGGGCTATCCATAGCAGATATCCAGATCTTATCATCCATTATCACGGCCACAACACCGATGGTGATGACATAGGGAGGATCGTTGCCGCCGTTCAGAACGGCGCTAAAATTGTCGATGCCAGCGATCACGCCTTTACGGGATTCTACGGCCCCCCGCCGTTGCTGTCCGTGATGGATATCCTTGCCGAATATGGTTATGATGCCGTCGGTCTTGACCGTCAGGCAGTCATCGATACCTCTAACAAACTGCGACCGGAGCGGGAATATTACCGGGATTTCGAATCCCAGTTTCTTGGCTTCGATCCGACCGTGCAGATTCACAAGCTTCCCGGAGGCGCCACGGGCTCCAGTTTCGAGCAGGCCGTCAAAGGGGGATTTCTGCAGAAGATGCCCGAGATGCTTCAGAAGGAATTACCCCGGGTACAGGTTGAGCTGGGAAACTGGTGGAGTGTGACGCCGGGTTCGCAAATCCTCTGGACTACGGCAGTAAACAATGTCCAGAAGGGGGAACGCTACAAAGACGCCAACGACGATCTGAAAAACCTGATGCTTGGCCGTTACGGAGACCTGCCATTTTACCAGCCTGCGGATGATGTTTATCAGGCCGTCTTCGGAGCCGACTGGAAGAAGATCGTGGAATGCGACACCTGCTACCAGAAAATTGAGGACATCGATCTGGAGGTCGAAAAGAAGGTTCTTGAACATCGTCTGGGACGGGAGGCAACGGATGATGAACTTGTTCTTTATCTTCAGCATCCGAACGACGCCGTAGATTTTTTCAAGTTTGAAGCCAAATACGGCAAGACCTGGGTTTTGTCGCCCCGCATCTGGTTCCGGAAAGGCGGCTTCAACCTCGGTGAAAAATTTGAAATCCCTGACGCCGAGGGCAAACTTCACAGCGTCGAGATTGGTCCGCAGCGGAAGACAAAATCAGGAGATACGGCAACTTATCTGATCATTGACCATCATACCGAGCCGATTATCACCGAACAGGACGAGGAAGAAGGGGATAAAAAGAAAAAGAAGACCTCCATGTCACCCAAGGAGATTGATGCGGCCTGGAAAGCGGGAGACATCCGTTCCCATATTACCGGTACGGTTAATGACATCTCCGTAGAGCAGGGCGAGGAGGTTTCTGCCGGCCAGGTGCTGATCGTTCTTGAGGCCATGAAAATGCTCAACAACGTCACTGCGGAGATTAGCGGCAAGGTGACCGAAATCCATGTCTCCCCGGGAGACAAGGTGGCGCTGGGAGATCAGCTCATGTTTATTACCAAGGAATAACAATAGCATACAAGCTGTTTTTTTCTGACACCCCTGCCCGAGGCGGGCACAACGAGGCATTAAAATACCCCCTTACTTCCCTTTGGCAAGGGGGATGGAGGGTTGGATTTTCATACAAAATTCCGGTAATATGCTGCCGGAATTTTTTCTTTTGAAGGTTAAATTATGATTGTTTCAGTACTGAAAAAGGTTTTCGGAACGAAGAATGACCGGATTATCAAGGAACTCTCCGTTATTCTGGACGAAATAAACCGTCTCGAACCGTCCTTGACGGCCCTTACCGATGAGGAACTCAAGGCCAGGACGCCCCAGTTCAAGGAAAGGCTTCAAAAAGACGCAACTCTGGACGACATCCTCCCGGAGGCATTTGCCGTCGCCAGGGAAGCCGCCCGCCGGACGGTGCAGATGCGGCCTTTTGATGCCCAGATCATCGGTGGTATTGTCCTCCATCAGGGAAGAATCGCCGAGATGAAGACGGGAGAGGGAAAGACCCTGGCGGCCACCCTGCCTATATATCTCAATGCCTTGACCGGAAAGGGTTGTCACCTGGTCACGGTCAATGATTATCTGGCCCGCCGCGATGCGGGGTGGATGGGTCCGATCTACGCATTTCTCGGTCTTACCGTCGGGGTGATCGTCCATGGCATGGATGATGATGAACGGCGAGCGGCTTATAATGCCGATATTACCTACGGGACCAATAACGAGTTCGGTTTTGACTACTTGCGGGACAATATGAAGTTTTCCCTCGAGGAATACGTCCAGAGAGATTTTCATTACGCCATCGTGGATGAGGTGGACAGCATTCTTATCGATGAGGCGCGCACCCCGCTGATCATTTCCGGACCTTCCGAGGAATCGACGGAAAAGTATTACCGGATCAACCAGGTAATTCCCCGGCTGCGTAAAGGAGAGGATTATTCGATCGAAGAAAAATCCCGGACGGTAGTGCTCACGGAAGAAGGAATTGCCCGGGTAGAGAAATATCTCAAAGTCACGAATCTTTATGAACCCCGCAATATTGAAATCCTTCACCATGTGAATCAGGCCCTGAAAGCCCATACCCTCTTCAACAGAGACGTGGATTATGTCGTCAAGGACGGTCAGGTGATCATCGTTGACGAGTTTACCGGTCGCATTATGCCGGGCCGACGTTACAGCGACGGTCTCCATCAGGCCCTTGAAGCCAAGGAAAAGGTCAAGATCGAAAGAGAGAACCAGACCCTGGCTTCGGTTACCTTCCAGAATTACTTTCGCATGTATGAAAAACTGGCGGGGATGACGGGAACGGCGGATACGGAAGCGGAGGAGTTCAAGAAGATCTACAAACTCGAAGTAGTTGTCATTCCCACGAACATGCCCATGATTAGGGCTGACCACAATGACGTGATCTACAAGACGGAAAAGGAAAAATTCAACGCCGCCATCGAAGACATAAAGGAGATGTACGCCCTGGGAAGGCCGGTTCTGGTTGGCACGATCTCGATTGTTAAGTCGGAACTGCTCAGCACCATGCTGAGCAAAACGGGGATCAAACACCACGTCCTGAACGCCAAGCACCATGAACGGGAAGCGGAGATCGTCGCCCAGGCCGGTCAACGCGGGATGGTCACCATCTCTACAAATATGGCGGGGCGTGGCACCGACATCAAGCTGGGGGAAGGGGTCGCCGATCTCGGGGGACTTCACATCCTGGGAACGGAGCGACATGAAAGCCGCCGTATTGACAATCAGTTGCGAGGCCGTTCCGGACGTCAGGGAGATATGGGGTCATCGCGATTTTATCTGTCCCTCGAAGACGATCTGCTGAGGATATTCGGCGCCGAAAAGATTTCGGCCATCATGGACCGGATCGGTATCGAAGAAAACGAGCCCATAGAAAACAGGCTGGTCTCAAAGGCCATTGAAAATGCCCAGAAGCGCGTGGAAGGGCAGAACTTTGATATCCGGAAGCATCTCCTTGATTTTGATGACGTCATGAACAAACAGCGTCAGCTCATCTATGATCAACGACGGAAGGTATTGAAAGGTCAGGATCTCTGGACGGATATCGAGGGGATGATCGAGGAGGTCGTTGCGGACATGACCGCCGACTATATCGATGAAAAAGGTCACCCCGAGGACTGGGACCTCAAGGCCCTTGACGACCGGATCTTTAAACAATTTTCCCTGAAGCTCAACCTCAACGAAAAGGGGCGGGAGATGAATGCCCTGGAAATTGAAGAGACAATCATTTCGGGAGCAAAGGACCACCTGCGCCGCAAGGAAGAGGAATTTGGGGCGCCCCTGATGACCTACGTCATGACCATGATTATGCTGCAAAGCATCGATACCCAATGGAAAGATCATCTCCTCGGCATGGACCATCTCAAGGAGGGTATCGGTCTTCGCGGCTATGGACAGAAGGACCCGGTCCGGGAATATCAGAAGGAAGGGTATGATATGCTTATGGCCATGATCGAGCGTATCAAGGAGGATACCCTCGAAAAACTCTGTATGGTCCAGGTGCGCAGGGAAGAAGACATTGAGGAAATGCAGCGGAAGGCTGAGGAGGATTACATCCTCAGCAGGGGCGAAGATGTAAGCGCCACCCCGGTCAAGCGGGACAAGGAGAAGGTCGGACGCAACGATCCCTGCCCCTGCGGAAGCGGCAAGAAATACAAGAAGTGCTGTGGGCAATGAGAGGGAGACAATAGGATTGATTCTATGGATAGCGAGAATATTCACGTCCCCGGTTTTTTAGCAAGCGGGGTCAGCGCCGGGATCAAGGAGACGGGGGCCAGGGATCTGTCGCTGATCTACTCCACCATGCCCGCCCGGGCCGCCGGCGTCTTTACCACCAACGCCTTCAAGGCCGCCCCGGTCCTGGTTTCCATGGAACGGATCAAGTCCGGTCGGGCCCAGGCAATCCTCACCAACAGCGGCAACGCCAACGCCGCAACCGGAGCGGCAGGCTACCAGGACGCCCTTGACATGTCCAAGTCCCTATCCTCATACATGAAAATCAAAGATGATCTTGTCCTTGTCGCCTCTACGGGGGTCATCGGACATAGACTGCCGGTGGAAAAGATCAATCGCAGTATTCCTGCCGTGGTAAAAGGGTTACGTCCCGATGGCATTCCCGAAGCGGAAGCGGCGATCATGACGACGGATCGCTTTCCCAAAATGGCTTATCAAAAACGATATATTGCCGACCGGGAAATCAGCATCTGCGGCATCGCCAAAGGGGCGGGAATGATCCAGCCGGATATGGCCACGATGTTGGCCTATGCCATGACCGATGCCGATATCGACTCTGTTGCCCTGGGAAAGGCATTTCGTTATGCCGTGGAGAGGTCATTCAATGCCGCTTCCGTCGATGGATGCATGAGCACCAACGATACGGCCATAATCCTTGCCAACGGGTGTGCCGGAAATCGTATGATTCGCGATGGATCACAATCCTTCCGCATTTTTCGGGACATGGTCTGCGAAATTCTCATGAAACTTGCCAAGGATATGGTCAGAGACGGCGAGGGGGCGACGAAGGCCATCGAGATAGTAGTGACCGAGGCCAGAACACGGGGGGAGGCAAAAAAAATAGCCTACGCCATAGCCAACTCCAATCTCGTCAAAACCGCCTTTTTTGGCGGCGATCCAAACTGGGGGAGGATCATTGCCGCGGCCGGCGCCATCGGCATCCCCCTGCCCGTTGATAAAGTCCGGCTATCTTTCGAGGATGTTCCCGTTTTTCGGCATGGCCGGGGCATAGACAGCAACCTCTTGTCTTTGAAGACGATTATGGAGCAGGAAGAAATAAAAATTGTCTTCAGAGTAGGGATGGGGACGAAAGACTGGCGAGTCTTCACCTCCGATCTGGGGTTTGAGTATATCAAGATCAACGCCCACTACCATACCTGATATCCCCCAACATATTTAGACTTGCGTATTATTCGGCATTATGCTAGATCTCCGCGAATTTCACACATTCCCGGATGGGCACGTGTTGCATCTCGAGGCTGAGGTGTTCGATGTCTGATGGAAGGGAATGGCGGAAAAAACACAGCAAAAAGGAGTTTTAAATATGGCGCATATTTCCATGAAGTTACTGCTTGAGGCAGGGGTACATTTTGGTCACCAGACCAATAAGTGGAACCCTAAGATGAAAACCTACATCTTCGGGGCCAGGAACGGAATTTATATCATTGATCTTCAGCAGACCGTGGTGCTCTTTCATAAGGCCTACGAATTTGTCGTGGACATGGTTGCGAACGGTGGCGAGTTGCTCTTCGTGGGAACGAAGAAACAATCCCAGGAATCAATCCGGGAAGAGGCGTCCAGATGCGAAATGCCCTACGTCAATCAGCGCTGGCTGGGGGGAATGCTTACCAATTTCACAACCATCAAGAAGAGTATCGACAGACTCAACGCCCTCGATAAAATGATCGAAGATGATTCGATCCGTGCCTTCCCGAAGAAAGAAATCGTTTCCATGCAGAAGGAAAAAGTCAAAATGGATAAGATCCTGGGTGGTATTCGCAAGATGAAGGGCAAGCCGGGAGGCCTCTTCATTGTGGATCCCAAGCGGGAAATCATCACTATTCAGGAAGCAAGAAAGCTCGGGATTCCCATTGTGGCCATGGTTGATACCAACTGCAATCCCGATGATGTCGATTACATCATCCCCGGGAACGATGACGCCATTCGGGCCATCAAGTTGTTTTCCTCCAAGATCGCCGACGCCGTGCTCGAAGGTAAGAAGAAGTTTGAAGAGCGCATCCAGGCCGAAAGCGACAAGGAAGATACGCCCCGGGAGGTAGCGATCATGGAACAGGAAGAAAACGATGTTCCTGAGAGTATTGAAACAAAAGATAATTTAGGCGCCCTTGAACAAGCCGACGCATAAGAGCGGGCATGACAGATAAATAAAAAATACACCAGGAGGTAACACTTTGAATATTACCGTTAATATGGTCAAAGAGCTCAGGATTAAAACTAATGCCGGGATGATGGATTGCAAGGAGGCACTGACGGCGTCAGATGGTGATTTTGAGAAAGCCGTCGATTATTTGAGGAAAAAAGGGCTGTCCGCAGCGACAAAACGATCGTCCAAGGCCGCGAAAGATGGAACAATCGCCTTCTATATCCATATGGGTGGAAGGATCGGCGTCCTTGTAGAATTGAATTGCGAAACCGATTTTGTCGCCAAGACCGAGGCCTTCCAGGTGCTGGCCAAAGACCTGGCGATGCATGTCGCCGCCTCCAATCCCATTTATGTGCGGCCGGAAGAGATACCGGCAGACGCCCTGGAGCGGGAAAAGGAAATTTACAAAAGCCAGCTCCTGACAGAGAAGAAACCAGAAAAGATCTGGGATAAGATCATCGATGGCAAGCTGAAAAAGTATTATGAAGAGGTATGCCTGCTTCAGCAAAAATTCATCAAGAACACCGACATCACTGTAGAAACCCTAGTCAATGAAATGATCGCCAAAACAGGTGAAAACATAGTGGTACGGCGCTTTACCAGATTCCTGTTGGGAGAAGAGATAAAATCCTGATGGGAAAGGCAGTCTATCAAAGGGTGCTGTTGAAACTCAGTGGGGAAGCCCTTGAGGGTGAACGATCATTCGGAATCGACTTCGACACCGTGAATGTAATTGCTGCGGAAATCAAAGAGGTTGTTGATCTAGGCGTACAATTGGGACTCGTTGTCGGCGGAGGCAATATCTGGCGGGGTGCCGAAGCGGCCAAGCGGGGAATGGAAAGGTCAGCTGCCGACTATACCGGCATGTTGGCTACCCTGATCAATTGCCTGGCCTTACAGCACGCCCTTGAGCATATCGGCGTCCAGACGCGGGTTCAGTCCGCCCTGGGGGTTCAGGAGATTGCCGAGCCCTATATCCAACGTCGGGCGATTCGACATCTGGAAAAAGGGCGGGTCGTTATTTTTGCCGGGGGAACGGGAAACCCTTTTTTTACGACCGACACGGCGGCCTCGCTGCGGGCTGTGGAAATAAGGGCGGAAGTAATCATGAAGGCGACCAAAGTAGATGGCGTGTATGACAGTGACCCTGTGGGCAATCCGGATGCAGTCATGTTCAAAAATATAAGCTATAATGAAGTGTTGACGAAGAATCTTAAAGTAATGGATGCAACAGCCATTTCTCTGTGTCGTGAAAACGGACTGCCGATTATCGTCTTTAATCTGAAAAAAACAGGTAACATCAAAGCCGTAATTTGCGGTAATAATATTGGAACGCTTGTGGAGGGTTAGATCCATGAAGGAAGCTATCTACGAAGAACTGAAAGATAATGTGGAAAAGATTCTGGGGTCTCTTGAAAAGGCCTTCAGTAAAGTCAGGACGGGACGGGCTTCACTTGCCCTTCTGGATGGCCTCAAGGTTGATTATTACGGAGTGCCGACGCCCCTGAATCAGGTTGCCAGCCTCTCCGTTCCCGAAAGCCGGCTGATTGTCATCGCTCCCTGGGACACCGGCGTCATCGGTGCCATCGAGAAGGCCATTCAGAAATCGGAGCTGGGACTGACGCCCTCTAACGATGGGAAGCTCATTCGCCTATCAATTCCGCCCCTTACGGAAGAGAGAAGAAAGGATCTTGTCAAGGTGGTGAAGAAGATGGCCGAGGAAGGGAAGGTAAAAATTAGAAATGCCCGCCGGGATGCCAATGAGCAGTTTAAAACCCTGAAGAAGGATAACAAGATATCCGAGGATGAGATGTTTACCGCCCAGGATGATGTTCAAGGAAGAACAGACAAATACATAGAGAAAGTAGATGTTGTGCTCGGGGCCAAGGAAAAGGAAATCATGGAGATATAACCCGTGTTCAGGGTGGGAGAGCGAGTGGTGGGGGAGTTGCGAAACTCCCCCTTTTTTTAAAGTTGTCTTGCCAAGATCAAGGCGATGTGTTACGCGAAATACATGGAATTCACGTCTCTTTCAGGTCCAAAATATCCCCTCTGCACTATATCAGCACACATGTGCATCTCTAACCCTCTCTCCGCGAGTAAAATCAGGTTGAGACTGATGAGAGTCAGATGACGATAGACATCGATTTGCATAAACTTCCTCAGCATATTGCCATCATCATGGATGGGAACGGTCGCTGGGCGCAGAATCATACCCTGGGAAGAATCATGGGGCATCAGAAGGGTGTGGAGACGGTACAGAAAACCGTCAGATTGTGCCGGGAGATCGGGATAAAGTATCTGACCCTCTATGCCTTTTCCGTCGAGAACTGGTCAAGGCCGGACCAGGAGGTCAAGGCGCTGATGAAGATACTCCGGGAATATCTCCGCTCCGAACTGGATGAGATGCTCCAGAACGGCATCCGGCTCACGACCATAGGTGATATGGCCGCCCTTCAGGAACCCGTTAGAAACCTGCTTCAGGAAACCATGGATAGGACGTCGGGGAACCGGGAGATGGTCCTTAATCTTGCGTTGAGTTACGGGGGGCAGGATGAAATCCTGCAAGCCGTCCGTCGCATTCTCAAAGATGCAAAGGAGGGAAGGCTCGATCCCGCCTCCCTTTCGAAAGCAAACTTTGCAAGCTACCTCTATACCGCCGGGATGCCGGACCCCGATCTGCTTATCAGGACAAGCGGTGAATACCGTATTTCCAATTTCCTGTTGTGGCAATCGGCCTACACGGAATTTTACTTCACCGACGTTCTCTGGCCCGATTTCAGCAAGGCGGATCTTTTTTCCGCTATTGCCGATTATCAGCAGCGGGAGAGAAGATACGGTCTGACCAGTGACCAGTTGCGGAGGGAAAAGATCGATTGAATACCCATGTTAAACGCTGGTTGACGGCCATAGTTATTGTCCCCGTTCTTTTTTCCATAATTGCCTGGGGTACTCCGGTGCTATTTTTCGCCCTCATCCTGGCGGCGGTCATGTTAGGGGTTCATGAATACAACACCATGGTCTTTGTCCCATCGCTGCAACGGGAGAAGTTGCAAACACTCCTGATTGCCCTCCTCATCCCGATGGTTTTTTATTGGGGTTCCCCGGAACTGCTCCTCGCCGTCATTGCCTTTTCCACGCTTGTTGTGTTCATTTTATATCTCTTAAGAATCAGGCAGGAACACTACGATCTGTTGCCGGTGATGAAGATCCTCTTCGGAGTCCTCTATGTGCCCCTCCTGCTCTCCTATTTCATCTGGCTCCGCAGGGGCGACCAGGGGTCCTTGTGGATATTATTTGTCATTGTTCTGGCGTTTTCCGGTGATGTTGCCGCCTATTACGTCGGACGAACCTGGGGTCGACATAAGCTGATCCCCCTGGTGAGCGCCGGTAAGACCGTGGAAGGAACCCTGGGACTGATCGTCGGCAGCGCCCTGGGTTGTCTCATTTTCAGCTGGTTTTTCTTCCCGAAGCTCTTTTTTTGGCACGCTCTCATCCTGGGCGTTGTCGGTAGTACCCTCGGCCAGCTTGGGGATTTATGTGAGTCCCTGTTAAAGCGAACTGCCGGTGTAAAAGATTCGGGGACCATGCTGCCTGGTCACGGAGGCATCCTGGACCGGCTGGATTGTCTTCTTTTTATCGCCCCCTTCGTTTATTACTACCGGTACTATTTTATTCCATGAAGAATATCGCAATATTAGGATCGACAGGTTCCATCGGTGTGCAGGCCCTTGACGTCATCGCGTCCCATGGGGGAAGGTTTACCGTGACGGCACTCGGAGCGGGCAGAAACATTCATCTTCTGAAGGAACAGATCGAAATCTTCCGGCCCCGATTGGTTGCCGTTTATGATGATGAACACGCCCACAGGTTACGGGAGCTGTCAGGATCAAGAACGGGGACAACAATAGTTCACGGTCCCCAAGGCTATTGCGAAGTCGCATCCCTTCAGGAATCCGACATGGTCCTTTCGGCCATGGTGGGAGCAGCGGGGCTGATCCCCACTTTGGCGGCTATTGAGGCAGGAAAGAATATCGCCCTGGCCAACAAGGAAACCCTTGTCATGGCCGGAGAGTTAGTCATGGCTGCGGCCGACAGGCAGGGCGTTATGATCCTGCCCGTGGATAGCGAACACAGCGCCATCTTTCAATGTCTCCAGGGGCAGCGCCGTGAGGCCCTGAAGAGAATCATTCTGACTGCCTCGGGGGGACCATTTCATGCCTGGTCAAAAGACGACCTTCGGGATGTAAAACCTGCCCAGGCCCTCAAGCACCCGAACTGGGAAATGGGAAAGAAGATTACCATCGATTCGGCGACCATGATGAACAAAGGTCTGGAAATCATCGAGGCGCGCTGGCTCTTCGATGTAACAGTGAATCAAATTGAGGTGGTTGTCCACCCCCAGAGCATCATCCATTCTTTTGTTGAATATTGGGATGGATCAGTCATGGCCCAGTTGGGGAAGCCGGATATGCGTGTTCCTATTGCCTACGCCCTGTCCTGGCCCGAAAGACTTCCGAGGGTTGGGACTTTTATTGACTTCCGTAAAACATCGTCCCTGGAGTTCCATCCCCCTGATGAGGAAAAGTTCCCTTGTCTGCCCCTTGCCTGTAACGCCGTGAAGACGGGCGGGACCATGCCGGCCGTCCTCAATGGGGCAAATGAAATCGCCGTCCAGTCTTTTTTGGATGAAGAAATCCGGTTTACCGACATCGCCGGGGTGATAAAAAATGTCATGAAGGCCCACCAGACTGTTTTTTCGCCGGTATTGACGGACATAATCAATGCCGACCGTGAAGCCAGGCAGGGGGCAATGAAGAATATAAAGGAGAAAAGAGATTGGTTGGCACAAGCATAGTATCCGTAATAATTCTATTGGGAATTCTGATTTTTGTCCATGAACTGGGACACTTCCTCATGGCAAAATATTTTAATGTGGGAGTTCAGAAATTCTCCCTCGGGTTCGGACGGAAAATCGTTGGTAAAAAAATTGGTGAAACCGAATACCTGCTTTCCCTTATTCCCCTTGGTGGATATGTAAAACTACTCGGGGAAGGGGAGGGGGAAGAGCTGACACCGGAAGAACAGCTGCGATCGTTTTCTCAACAATCGGTATGGAAGAGAATCGCCATTGTCACGGCGGGGCCGGCCTTCAATTTCCTTCTAGCCATACTGATTTTTGCCATGGTCTATATGGTCGGCGTACCGGTGCTAACGACTGCCATCGGCAATGTCCAGGATGGTTCTGCGGCCTATCGGGCAGGAATAAAGGCTCTTGACGTCGTTCAGGCCATTGACGGCGACAAGGTCACCCGCTGGGACCGAATGGCGGAGAAAATATCCGCCAGCGACGGGAAACCGCTGGTTTTTACCGTCAGTCGTACCGGGGCCCCCCTGGACATCACCGTTGTTCCCCAGCCGATGAAGGGTAAGAATATCTTTGGTGAGGAAAAGACCTCTTTCAAAGTCGGTATCAGTCCAACCAATAATACGGTGATCGACCGTCTGAATCCTGTCGAGGCTTCCTGGACCAGTATCAAACAGACGTGGTTTATCACCAAGTTGACCCTGCTGAGTATCGTCAAGATCATGGAGGGTGTTCTTTCCCCTCGGACCTTGGGAGGTCCCATTCTCATTGCCCAGATGGCCGGCGCCCAGGTCAAGGAGGGGATCGTACCCTTTGTCCTGTTCATGGCCCTCCTCAGTATCAACCTGGCCGTTCTGAACCTGTTGCCCATACCGGTTTTAGACGGCGGTCATCTGATGTTTTATATGATCGAAGCGGTCCGGGGAAAGGCGGTCAGCATGAAGACAAGGGAACGGGCCCAGCAGGTTGGATTTATTCTACTCGTTATGTTAATGATCTTTGTCATAATGATGGATATTGATAGACTGAATATTAAGATGGTCAACGACATTACGAGTATATTCACCAAATAGCATGAATATTCTTGCCCTTGATACCTCCGGAGTGACGGCCAGCGTGGCCCTTTTGCAGGATGAGACAGTACTTGCAGAGATGTTTATAAATCTGGGGCGTAACCACTCTGAAATCCTGTTGCCATCCATTGATCAGCTACTGATAGCAACAGGCCTCGAACTAAGCGCAGTTGATGTCTTTGCCTGCACAGTTGGTCCGGGCTCCTTCACGGGGATTCGCATCGGCGTCGGTACCATAAAGGGATTGGCCCTTGCTTCCGATCGGCCAGTCGTCGGCTTGTCTGCTCTCGAGGTTCTCGCAACGGGCGCAACGGGTTTTCAAAGGAAAATATGTCCCATGATCGATGCCAGAAGGGAACAGGTATATGCGGGTTTATATGCCGATAATGGTTCGGAAGCATTGATTAACATTATTCCGGAACGACTGATTAAGGCAAATGAATTTCTGGAATTGATAGAGGGAGAGACCGTATTCACAGGAACGGGGGCGGTTAAATACAGGGACATAATTCAACGGGGGTTGGCGGGAAAGAGTTATTTTGTCGTCGACCATCGGAATCAAATTCATGCCTCGACTGTGGGGGTTCTTGCGGGCAGGAAGGCCCTTGCCGGAGGACTGACGGATGCTGTGAAGCTCATCCCCTTGTATCTGCGCCGTTCGGAAGCAGAGGAAAAAATGGATAGCCAGTGTTGACAACAAGGACAAATTCTCATAAAATCATCGTAAGTCAGGAATCGGCAGCAAGGAATCAGGAGATCTGATAAACATATTTCAGAGGATAAATACATGTCACATGACAGCCCCATAGCCCCCGAAGGTGTTCCCTTCATTATTTCCGCCGTCCTTATTACATCCCTGTGTCAGTATTTTGGATGGACATGGGCGGCCGTGATTTTCGGATTGACAACCCTTTTTGTCACCTGGTTTTTTCGTAATCCTAAGCGCTATCCCCCCCCTGATCCCAAGGCGATTATTTCTCCCTGCGATGGAAAGGTTATTCGCATTGAGACAGTAGAGGGCCACGAACTACTGACCGGACCTCTAAAGAAGATCAGTATTTTCATGAATGTGTTCAATGTCCATGTAAATCGCATTCCCTACGACGGTGTCATTGAGGATATTCATTATTATCCGGGGCAGTTTTTTTCTGCCAATCTCGACAAGGCATCCACTGATAACGAGCGGAATGCCCTGATCATAGGCCTGGGAAATGGGGAAAAAATGATTGTCATCCAAATTGCAGGTTTGATTGCCAGGAGGATTGTCTGCTGGGTTGCCAAAGGGATGAGTGTAACCAGGGGGGAGAGATTCGGTTTGATCCGCTTCGGTTCAAGGCTGGATGTCTTTCTGCCCCCTCAAACTAACGTTTCCGTCCGTGTGGGCGACAAGGTTCGGGCCGGGGAAACGCCGATAGGAGAGATGCCATGAAAGAACGGCCCCGGTTTCCGAAAGGCAAGATGAAGAAGGGCATTTATGTCCTTCCCAACCTGTTTACAACGGCTAGTCTCTTTTCCGGATTCTACTCCATTATCGCCTCCATGAAGGGACAGTATGAGGTAGCGGCAATCTCCATATTGGTTGCTGCCGTCCTCGATGCCCTGGACGGTCGTATTGCCAGAATGACCAATACGACCAGCAAATTCGGCGCCGAATACGACTCCCTTTCCGATCTGGTTTCTTTTGGCGTTGCCCCGGCGATTATGGCCTATACGTGGTCCTTGTTTGCCTTCGGCAGATGGGGATGGCTGGTGTCATTTCTGTTTGTGACCTGCGGAGCCTTGAGGTTGGCTCGTTTCAACATTCAGATCGGAATTATCGACAGCCGGGTATTCAATGGTCTACCTATTCCCGGCGCCGCTGCAGTCGTGGCCACGGGGGTGCTGATTTACTACAAGCTCGGAGGAGTCGGACATTTCAATCACTTGCTTGTCCTCATCTCGGTCCTTGTCCTTGCCCTTTTTATGGTGAGCAACATTAAATATTACAGCTTCAAGGACCTTAACTTTTTTGCCCGGAAGCCTTTCATGTCTTTTGTCCTGATCGTCTGCATCTTGATTATTGTGGTTGCGGAGCCGCAGATCATGATTTTTACCTTCACAGCGGGTTACAGTCTCTCCGGACCGGTATGGCTCATCTTCAAGTTGGCAAAAAAGCTACCCGGAATGAAGGGAAATGGTTCTCCAGCGGCAAAGCAAGGACCAGTGTCGTGAATGCTATTTAATGAATATGCACATAGCTAAGCCAAGCGATTAATGCTTCGGCAAGCTCAGCACGAACGGAAACGAACAGCAAAGCAGCAAGTTTACTTTTTTTAAGGAGATAATAATTATATGAAATCGTTTTGCGTAGCGGTAGTGGGCGCCACCGGCGCCGTGGGAAATGAAATGATCAAAATTCTGGAAGAGCGTAACTTTCCCGTGGGGGAGATCAAGCTGCTTGCTTCTGAGCGTTCCCTGGGCAAGAATCTGGAATATAAGGGAAAAAGTATTCCCGTGGAAGTTCTGAAAGAAGATTCCTTCACGGGAGTGCAGATAGGCCTGTTTTCCGCCGGAGGCAGCATCTCCGAGAAGTTCGCCCCCCTTGCCGCCCAAGCAGGGTGTGTGGTCGTGGACAACACCAGCGCCTTCCGCATGGTCCCGGATATTCCCCTGGTCGTACCCGAGGTGAATCCGGAGGCTATCGCCCTCTACAAAAACCGGGGAATCATCGCCAATCCGAATTGTTCCACAATTCAGATGGTCGTCGCCCTGAAGCCAATTCATGACGCCGTCCGGATCAAGAGAATCGTTGTCTCCACCTATCAGGCCGTCTCCGGTACGGGGAAAAAGGCCGTTGACGAATTGATGAATCAGACCCGCGCCCTGCTAAGTTTTCAAGATCCCGTCGTCAAGGTCTATCCCCACCAGATTGCCTTCAACTGCCTTCCCCAGATCGATGTCTTCGTGGATAACGGCTATACGAAGGAAGAGATGAAGATGATCAACGAAACCAAAAAGATCATGAACGATCCGTCCATTGCCGTGACGGCAACGACAGTGCGCGTACCTGTATTCTATGCCCATTCCGAATCGGTCAATATCGAGACGGAAAAGAAGATCACTCCCCAGGAAGTGAGGGATCTTCTGGCTAAGGCCCCAGGGGTTACTGTCGTCGATGACCCGCAGCAGCGTCTATACCCCATGGCCATTCATGCCGCGGGGAAAGATGGAACCTTTGTCGGCAGGATCAGGGAAGACGAATCCATCCCCAATGGCATTAATATGTGGGTAGTCTCTGATAATCTGCGTAAGGGCGCGGCCTTGAACGCCGTACAGATTGCGGAAATCCTCGGCAAAGACTATCTGTGAGAGGAGAGCCCGGCCCATGAGAATCACGGGGGGTGAAATGCGGGGAAGACGTATTTCGCCCCCACCGACAAGGGATGTAAGACCAACGCCGGATGCCGTCCGGGAATCCCTTTTTAATCTTCTCCCTCCTGTCAGTGGTCAAACCTTTCTCGATCTTTACGCCGGCAGCGGGATCGTAGGTCTCGAAGCCCTGAGTCGGAGAGCGAAATGCGCCGTTTTTGTTGAAAAGCAGGCCATTATTGCCAGGAGGATAAGGGAGCAGGTTGCTGCGCTCGGGTTGGAAAACAGCTCGCTGGTCCTGACGATGAGCGTCGATAAAGGCGTTGCTGCCTTGAGCCGCCGTGAGGAACGATATGATGTCATCTTTGCCGATCCGCCCTATGAACGGGAGTGGATCATCAAAACCCTTAATTACTGCCGGAGGGATGATCTCCTGGCGAAGGGAGGGCTGCTGGTCCTCCAACGTTCGGTAAGGGAAAAAATTGAAGGAATGGACGGCAATCAGGGATTTGTAGCTGTTGATGAACGACGTTACGGAGACACGGTGCTGACTTTTCTTGCGCATAAATTGAAGGAGACTTGTTAACATGAAGAAAATTGCGGTTTATCCGGGATCTTTCGATCCCATCACCAACGGTCATATTGATATTATTACGAGAGGGCTAAGAATGTTCGATGAATTGATCATTCTTGTTGCCTATAATCCTAACAAATCTTCCCTTTTTACCGTTGAGGAAAGAATGGATATGATCAGGCAGGTAGTCATAAAAGATGAGAAAATTCTGCGGGTGGATTGTTCATCGGGACTTCTTGTCGATTATGTCCAGAACAAGGGGGCGAATGTTATTCTCCGGGGGCTCCGGGCCGTATCCGAATTTGAATACGAATTTCAGATGGCCCTGATCAACCGACGCCTCAATCGGGACATCGAAACCGTTTTTCTCATGACGGGATTCCAGTGGTTTTACACCAGCTCCAACTTAATCAAGGAGGCGGCCAGTCTCGGGGGATCGGTCACGGGACTTGTTCCCGATATCGTCTTCGAAAGGCTCAAGGGCAAATTTAATTCTATCAAAAAGTAATATACAATAACAAGCGAGGTCATATGAAATTAGCACAACGAATAGGCAGGATCAAACCCTCGCCGACCCTGGCCATCACGGCGAAGGCCAACGCCCTCCGGGCGGAAGGTCGGGATATTATCGGTTTCGGGGCCGGCGAACCGGATTTCGACACCCCGGAAAATATCAAGGCTGCGGCTGTGAAGGCCATACAGGAGGGGTTTACCAAATACACGCCCGTAGGCGGCATTGACGAGCTAAAGGACGCCATTATAGCTAAAATGTCCAGGGATCATGGGCTTCCCTATAAACGTTCCCAGGTCGTCGTCTCCTGTGGGGCAAAACACTCATTATATAACCTGATTCAGATCCTCTGTGAGGAAGGAGATGAAGTTATCATTCCGGCTCCATACTGGGTATCCTATGTCGATATCGTTGTCCTGGCCGGGGCGACGCCCGTGATTGTCGACACCCCCGAAGAAGGAGGCTTTAAACTGACCCCGGAACTGCTGAAGAAGGCGATTACGGACCGATCAAAGGCCATTATTCTCAACAGTCCCTCCAATCCGACGGGATCCGCCTACCACCGCCGTGAGCTGGAGGCACTGGCCGCAGTGATCGAACCGACGAGTATGACTGTTATTTCCGACGACATCTATGAAAAGATCCTCTACGATGGTTTTGAGTTTTTCAGTATCGCCGCGATCAGCGAGGCGCTCCGGAACAGGACCGTAGTCGTCAACGGAGTGTCCAAGGCCTATGCCATGACGGGCTGGCGGATAGGCTATGCCGCCGGACCGGAGGAAATAATTGCCGCCATTACCAAGTTGCAGAGCCAGAATACATCGAACCCGACGTCCATCGCCCAGAAGGCCTCCGTAGAAGCCCTAAATGGCGATCAGTCAGCCGTCGCCATGATGGTAAAGGCCTTCCGCGAAAGGCGCAACATAATTGTAGATGCCTTAAATGCGATTCCGTCGATTTCCTGCCCACTTCCTCAGGGGGCGTTTTATGTCTTCCCGAATGTCTCAGCACTCTATGGCCGCTCCTGTAAAGGCACGAAGATCGCTAATTCATCGGATCTGGCAGCGTACCTACTCGACGAGGCCAATGTAGCCGTTGTTCCCGGAGCGGATTTCGGCAACGACAATTACATCCGCCTGTCCTATGCGACGTCCTTAAAGTTAATTGAAGAGGGAATCAAACGGATCGGTCGGGCTTGCACCCGGCTCGTTTAGTATTTATTCACCTTGTCGCCGTGGAGTTGTATATGCTGGTAAATTCGAGAAGGAAGACGCGACCGATCTTTCTTGGCAAGGTACAGATAGGCGGCGACGCTCCGGTGTCGGTCCAGTCCATGACCTCAACTGATACCCGGGACGTCGGTAAAACCCTGGCCCAGATCCGCAGGCTGGAGAAGGCGGGATGTGAGATTATCCGTATCGCCGTGCCGGACGAAGAGGCGGCGGCAGCCATCCCAAAAATCAGGGAAAAGATCCATATCCCCTTGATAGCCGACATCCACTTTCAGCATCGCCTGGCGATAATGGCGATTAAAGCCGGGGTGGAAGGGATTCGCATCAACCCGGGGAACATGAAGAAAAAGACCATCCCCGAGGTAGTAAAGGCGGCCCGGGAGCATGGAACGGTGATTCGCATCGGCGTCAATGCGGGATCTCTGGAGAGAGATATACTGAAAAAATATGGCGGCCCGGACGCCAACGCACTGGTGGAGAGCGCCCTGGGCCATATCCATCTCCTGGAGGACCTTGATTTTGATCAAATCAAGGTTTCCCTGAAGTCATCGGATGTGCCGGTGATGATCAGGGCTTATCAACTTCTTTCTGAAAAAGTGGACTATCCCCTCCATCTTGGCGTTACCGAGGCGGGCAGTCTGATGAGGGCAACGGTAAAATCGTCCATTGGCATCGGGACGCTCCTTTATCAGGGGATTGGCGATACCATCAGGGTTTCCGTCACCGGGGATCCGGTTAACGAAATTCCTGTTGCTTACGGTATCCTCCGGGCCTTGAAGATGCGGATGATCGGACCGGATATCATCTCTTGCCCCACCTGCGGCAGGTGCGAGATCGACCTCCTGAAATTGTCCCGGGCGGTGGAAAAGCGTCTGGCGGGACGGAAAGACTATCTGAAAATTGCCCTCATGGGTTGCGTGGTGAATGGTCCGGGTGAGGCGGCCGAGGCGGACGTCGGTATTGCCGGGGGCCGGGGAGCGGGGATGCTGTTCCGGAAGGGACAGATTATCAGAAGAGTCAAAGAAGGAGACTTCGTTGAGGCGTTATTAACGGAGATCGAGGACATAACAAAGGAGAAAAAGGAGGCCTGATGCGTTACTCACAAATGTTTCTGCCGACACTCAAAGAGATCCCTTCCGATGCGGAGGTGATCAGTCATCAGCTCATGTTGCGGGCGGGAATGATCCGGAAATTGACTAGCGGGGTCTATTCCTATCTCCCGATGGGTTATCGCGTCATCCGGAAGGTGGAGCAGATCATCAGGGAGGAAATGAACCGCGCCGGGGCCCAGGAAATCTTCATGCCCACGGTTCAACCGGCGGAGTTATGGAAGGAATCGGGACGGTGGAATTTTTACGGGAAAGAACTGCTCCGCTTCCGCGATCGAAAAGACAGTGAATGTTGCCTGGGACCCACCCATGAGGAGGTGGTAACGGATATCGTCAGGAATGGCGTCAAGTCTTACCGGCAGCTTCCCCAGAATCTATATCAGATCCAGACGAAGTTCCGCGATGAAATCCGCCCCCGCTTCGGGCTGATGCGGTGCCGTGAATTCAGTATGAAAGATGCCTACAGCTTTGATATCGATACGGTGAATGCCGACCTCAGTTATCAGAAGATGTTTGCCGCCTATAACCGGATATTCGAGCGTTGCGGTCTGAAGTTCCGGCCCGTGGAAGCCGATACGGGCAGCATCGGCGGAAGTTATTCCCACGAGTTTCTCGTCATTGCCGATTCCGGCGAGG
Source organism: Syntrophus sp. (in: bacteria) (assembly GCA_025355725.1). Classification (GTDB taxonomy): domain Bacteria; phylum Desulfobacterota; class Syntrophia; order Syntrophales; family UBA8958; genus UBA8958. The sequence goes on along the minus strand of JANXZC010000106.1, from coordinate 10,844 downwards.
ATGGGATGGCCTATTGCGAAGGTTGCGGCTATGCCGCCAATCTGGAAAAGGCGGAAATTGCCAGGCCGGAGGAGCAAGCCGTTGACGTGTCCTCATTTTTGACCCGGGAAGAAATCCACACCCCCGAGGTGCGGACCATTGAAGAAGTATGTGCTTTTCTCCAGGTCCGGCCGGAGAACGTAATCAAGACTCTGGTCTTCAGTGCCGACGGTGTTCCCGTGGCCGTCCTGGTCCGGGGTGATGAAGAGGTAAACGAGATCAAGGTGAAGAACTACCTTGGTTGCGACATTCTGGAAATGGCCATGGATGACATGATCCAGGCGGCAGCCGGATCGCCCCGGGGATTTGTCGGTCCCATCGGGATCAAGTGTAGAACCCTGGCCGATTATTCCCTGATGAACCTAACGAACATGGTCGTAGGGGCCAACAGGGAAGATTATCATCTGAAGAACGTCAACTTTGAGCGGGATTTCAAGGTAGCGGCCTTTGCCGACCTACGTGTTGTTCGGGAAAGCGATCCCTGCCCGCGGTGCGCCGGGGGTATTCATTTTGCCCGGGGGGTTGAGGTGGGCCATGTCTTCAAATTGGGGACAAAATACAGCAAGGCGATGAAGGCAATTTATCTCGATAAGAACGGGAAAGAACAATACATGGTCATGGGATGTTACGGGATTGGCGTCGGTCGGACCGTAGCTGCCTGTGTCGAGCAGTATCATGATGACAATGGCATCATCTGGCCCCTGGCCATTGCCCCCTTTCAGGTGATTATAACCCCCGTCAACATGAATGACCAAGATCTCGCCGCAGCTGCCGAAAATCTTTACGCTGATCTCTCGTCCCAGGGCGTCGAGGTCATCCTGGATGACCGCGATGAAAGGGCGGGCGTGAAGTTCAAAGACGCCGATTTGATCGGCATTCCCCTGCGGGTGACCATTGGCCCCAAAAACCTCGCTGCAGGAAATGTAGAGATCAAAAACAGGAAGTCCGGAGAGATCAATATTTTATCTGTCGAAGAGGTAAAAAAATTCATTTTAGGTGCAATTCGTCAATTATGATGGTCTGAAAGATAACATGCTTCGTATTACCGACATACTTGACAAAACCCAAGCCTATCTCCCTCCGGAAGATCAGGAAATGATCGAGAAGGCTTATATCTTTTCCGCTTCCGTGCATCAGGGACAACTGCGGCTCTCGGGGGAGCCCTACCTGACCCATCCCATGGAAGTTGCCGGTATGCTTGCGGACATGAAGCTGGATGCCGCAACCATCATTACCGGCCTCCTCCATGACACCGTGGAAGACACCCTTACCACCACCGCCCAGATCGAAGCGGCATTCGGTAAAGACGTGGCGTTTCTTGTCGATGGTCTTACCAAGATCAGCAAGATTACCCTGGGATCACAGGAGGAACGTCAGGCGGAGAACTTCCGGAAGATGATTCTGGCCATGTCTGCCGATTTGAGGATCCTTGTTGTCCGCCTTGCCGATCGTATTCACAACATGCGGACCCTTAATTATCAGCCTCCCGACAAGCAAAAGTATATTGCCACGGAGACTCTTGATCTTTACGCCCCCCTGGCCAATCGTCTCGGTATCAACTGGATGAAAGTGGAACTCGAGGATCTGTCCTTCCGCTATCTCGAAAATGACGCCTATAGCGAACTCTCCCGACGGATTGAGAAGAAGCAGGAGCAGCGGGATCAGTACACCGCAGAGGTCAAAGGGGTTATTGCGAAGGAGATTGCAAAACACGGTCTCAAGGGTGAAGTGGAGGGAAGGGCTAAGCATTTTTATAGTATTTACATGAAAATGCAGAACCAGCGCATCGATTTTGACGAAGTTTACGATCTTATCGCTTTCCGAATTGTCCTGGATACGGACAAGGACAGGGATTGTTATGAGGCCCTGAGCATTGTCCATGCCCTCTGGAAGCCCGTTCCGGGTCGCTTTAAGGATCGGATTGCCATGCCCAAAGCGAATGGCTACAGGTCCCTCCATACTACGGTCATCGGGCCATATGGAGAGCGGGTCGAGATTCAGATTAGGACGCGGGAAATGCATGAGTGGGCGGAAGAGGGGATTGCCGCCCACTGGCGTTATAAGGAAAAGCGGGCGAACCTGGGCACGGAAGATCAGCAGATCATGAAACTCAGGGAACTTCTGGACGTTCAGCAGGAGGTCGATAATCCGAGGGAGTTCATGGCTAATCTTAAACTGGCCCTTTTCCCGGATGAAGTTTACGTTTTTACGCCGAATGGAGATGTTCAGGCCTTCCCAAAAGGGGCGACGCCCCTCGATTTTGCGTACAGTATCCATACGGATGTGGGACATCAATGTATCGGGGCCAAGGTCAACCGAAGTATCGTGCCCTTGAAATATGAACTCCAGAACGGTGATACCGTTGAGATCATCACTCAGACCGGACATCATCCCGGAAAGGACTGGCTGAAATGGGCGGTGACCTCTCGCGCCCGCTCCAAGATTAAAAACTGGATCAAAACGGAGGAGAGAAAGCGAAGCATCGAAATCGGACGGGAGATCCTGGACAGGGAATTCAAAAAACATAGTCTCAAGCTCTCACAACTGCTGAAGTCGGAGGATCTGAAGAAACTCTATGAAGAGCACAACGTCAACTCGCCGGACGACGTGATGGCTCTGGTCGGTTACGGAAGGCTGTCGGCTAAACACATCGTCAACCGTTTTCTCCCCGAGATAGCCCCCAAGACGGAAGAAGCCTTTATAGACAAGCCCGCGAGAAAGGCAAAAAGTGCACCGTCCTTAGGCATCTCTCTTACCGGAATTGAGGATGTCCTTGTCAAAATGGCCCGCTGCTGCGATCCAATTCCCGGCGATGAGATTGTCGGCTATATCTCCCGGGGACGGGGGATTACTATCCATACCGTCCAATGCACGAATGTCCAGGAGCTGGATCCGGAAAGGGTCATTGAGGTATCGTGGAATATTAAGGACAAGCAGACCTATTCCGTAGATATACGCGTGGTCTGCAAGGATAAGAAAGGGGTTATCGCGGATGTCAGTTCCGTAATATCCGCAATGGATATCAACATCAGCCATGCAGAAGTGGAAACTACTCCGGAATTGCAGGCGATTTGTAACTTCCGGATTGATGTCCACGATCTGAAGCAATTCAACCAAGTTGTTGCCGCCGTAAAAAAGGTCAAATGCGTCATCTCCATAGAACGTCTGAAGAAATCGTGATCGCGTGTTCTATATTGACAGGCGGGGGCTTTATGAAGTATGTACCGCCCATATCAAAGGTAGGGAAAATGAAGAAATTCAAGATTATCAGCATTTATACGATCCTCGTCATCCTCGGGATCTGCTGTTTGGCCGGACAACCATCGGCTCAGCAGGAGCGCAGCAGCAAGGCGATTATCATCGATGTGGGACATGGCGGGCCGGACTTCGGTGTCAAGGTCGCCGACACATCATATGAAAAGGACCTTAACCTGCGCATTGCCCTGGCCCTGCAGAAAGAATTGAACCGCATCGGCTATAAAAAGGTCATCCTCACCCGATCCACCGACAAGGAAACTCTCTTGAAGGAAAGGATACAACTGATCAAAAACAACGACCCCCTGTTGGTGATCGGCATTCATATCAATGGAGGCTTTGGAAACAAGTCTAAAGGATACGAAATCTATTTTCCCGGCTTCCGGACAGACAAAGAAACGCGTAGCGAGCCATCGGCGATCATAAAGGATATGACGAAGAACAAGCATCTCAATGACTCTGTACGCCTGGCTCAGTATATACAGAAGTATCTGGACAGCGTTTTCCCCAAGGAAAACAGAGGGCTTAGGGAGGCGCCCATCCCCTTGATGGAAGGAATCAATGTGCCGGCGGTGGTTGTTGAAATCGGTTTCCTGACCAACAAGGAAAACAGAAAGAAAATTACCGACGATAAGGTTCAGCAGGAGATTGCCAAGGCCATCAGCCGCGGCATCAAAGAAGGCCTGTAGGCCAATGATGCTGAGAACCATTGTAATTGCGTCAAAAAATAATGGAAAGATCGGGGAGATCAAAGACATGCTGTCTGATCTTCCCATCGAGATTCTCTCCCTGAATCATTATCCAAACGCTCCCGATGTTGAAGAAAACGGCCGCACCTTTCTTGAAAACGCCCTTATAAAGGCGCGCGCCATTGTAGACTTTACCGGCGTGCCCGTGCTGGCCGACGATTCGGGATTGGAAGTGGACCATCTCAGGGGGGGGCCGGGGATCTTTTCCGCACGATATGCCGGCGCAGACGCTACGGATGGGGAGAACAACCAAAAACTCCTCCTAGCGTTGAAGAATGTTCCCGCCCCGCAAAGAGGGGCCTCCTTTCGCTGTGTCCTGGCCCTTTGTTTCCCTAACGGCGACTACCGGACTTTCGAGGGACACTGGCGGGGGATGATCGGGGATGAATTATGCGGTGGTCACGGCTTTGGCTATGACCCTCTTTTTTATTTACCTGAAATCGGGAAGACCGTAGCGGAGATAACGGCGACGGAAAAGAATAAACGGAGTCATCGTTCGCAGGCTGTTCACGAATTGAAAAAATACTTGCAACGTAATTTATACCCTGAAAAAAAGACTGAGATCGGGGCGTAGCGCAGCTTGGTAGCGCGCCTGCTTTGGGAGCAGGATGTCGCAGGTTCAAATCCTGCCGCCCCGACCATTTTATGCCATAGTAAAAAATGAAGGAGCACAAAAAATGACTGAAATCAAAGAGGGTACCATCAGCCGTGAAATTCGGGGCCACGTTTTTTTGATCGGCGTTCACAGATCTTCCAAGATGAACGCCTTTACCTGGGACATGCTTCTCGATCTGTCTAAAGCCTTTGGCGAGTACGATCAGGATGCAAATCTGCGCTGTGCCGTTGTTTTCGCAGCAGGCAATCATTTTACAGCCGGCCTGGACCTGGGGGATGTGGCGCCCCACGTCGCCAAAGGGGAACCTTTCATTAAGGAAGGGGAGATCGATCCCTTTGCCATTCATGGCCGGATGCTTTCCAAACCACTGATCATGGCCGTTCAGGGCCGCTGCTATACCCTCGGAACGGAAATGTCTCTCGCTGCCGATATCGTCGTGGCCGCGTCGGATACACGCTTTGCCCAGTTGGAAGTAAAGCGCGGCATCTTCCCCTTCGGCGGAGCGACGGTCCGCATGGCCAAGACGGCGGGCTGGGGGAATGCCATGCGTTATCTCCTGACGGGCGACGAATTCAACGTCGAGGATGCCTACCGCTTTGGCCTCGTCCAGGAAATCACGGAACCGGGGAAGCAACTTGAGCAGGCATTGATAATCGCGGAAAAGATCGCCGCCCAGGCGCCTCTGGCCGTCCAGGCAACGCTGTCCCTTGCCAAGACTGCGGCATACGAGGGTTTTCACGCCGGCGTTCGGGAAATCATGCCGAAACTCATGAAAGTGATGCAGTCGGAAGACGCCGCCGAAGGGGTCATGTCCATGATCGAGCGCCGCCAGGCCAACTTCAAGGGGAGATAAAAACCTGTCATAACAAAGCACGTAAATCCCCTCTTTGCCAGAGGGGGGATTTTTATGTAAACCTCTAAGGGCCTGTCGCAATTATTTCGTGACCGGCCCTTAGGTTTTTACAGCCGCAGCGAGGAGCCGCACGAATCGTTCAAAGACATCCCGGTGGAAATGATGGAGCATTTCCTTCTGCATAATCCGGAGGGCGTCAAAGGGCGGCATTTGGGGCTTGTAGGGGCGAATGGAGGTAAGGGCTTCGTAAACGTCGGCGACGGAGCAGATGCGCCCGTAAGGGTGAATATCGTCGCCCTTGATGCCGAGAGGATAACCGGAACCGTCGTTTCTTTCGTGGTGCTGAAGGACAATGATGCGGCTTTCCTTGTCAAGCTTGTCTGTTTCCGTCAGGATGTCAAAACCGTGGTCCGGATGTTTACGCATCTCTTGCCATTCCTGATCATTCAGTTTTCCCGGCTTGTTGATAATCGACAGGTTGACCCTGACCTTGCCAAGATCGTGTAAAAAAAATCCCGCTCCCAGGGCATGCATGTCGTGGCTGTCGGATTGCCCATACAGGGCCTTGGCCAGAGAAATCGATAAGATGCCGACGTTTACCGAATGGGTGTAGGTGGCAAAATCGTGGGATGTGATGCTCAATAGATAATTGTTTGTTTCATCATCGGTTACAATCAGATCGACAATCTCGGAAATTGTCGTCATGACTTCTCCAATATTTTCAGCAGTGGGGGATTCCAGAAGGTTCTTCATCATTTCCTGTGAATATTGCAGGACAGCGCGGGCCTTCTTTTCCGGAGACAGATTTGGATCGCGAATCATTTCTCTCAGGCCCTCGGGGACAACCTTTTGAACGGTCTCCGGGACAATCGGCGATGGTTCATCCGTAATGACCTCTTCAATGAGATCTTTTCCCAATGAGGTATCAATTTTTACCTCCTTCAGGCTGCTCTGAATTATTTTATCAATCTGACTCCGGGAGGTAATAAGAAACTTGTTCTTCATAAAGGAATGGGACATCCACGACGTGGGCAGATTGACGTACATTCCCACTTCCACTTTATTTGCGGGGATTGTTTTAATCATAAGAAAGGTTTATGGATCTGCCTTCCCTTGCAAAGGACACATCCATACCTCCGGATATATTGGGCTGGCATAAAACTTCGGTCAGTTGATCAAGTTCATCGTCCGTACGCAACGGATCATGATGAAAAAGACAAAGCCGCTTTACTCCCGCCCGTGCGGCGGCGGCGATGGCGTATTCGCAGGGGGTATGTCCCCAGCCGATCTTGCTGGATTCATATTCCTTGAGGGTATATTGTGCATCGTAAATCACTAAATCTGCCCGGTCAATGAATTCCTCCAGGCGCCGATTTTCCTCAAAGGCGATGATCTCCCCCTCGTGGTGCATCTCTTCATTGTAATCGGGCTTTGCGGGATCGTCGATAAATACGTTCCGGAAAGGTTCTGAATCGTAGAGGGTGCACAAAACAATGCCTTTTCTCTCAAAACGATAACCAAGGCAAAGAACGGGATGGTTCAGAAACTTTGTTTTAACGACGATGCCGTCACGGAGGTCACAAGATTCCTCTTTTAGTTCCACATAATCGATTTGGGCTGCCAGTTCGGCATAGCGGATGGGGAAATAGTGGTAGCTGAACTGACTGCCGACAAGTTCCTGCAAGGAATTTCCCTCGAAGGAGGCCGGACCGTAAATCCTCACTCTGGCGCCGGGAACATACAGGGGTGCAAAGAAAGGCAACCCGAGGATATGGTCCCAATGGGTATGAGTCAGAAAGATTTCAATATTTAATGGTCCCTTTGGAAAATCGCGGGTCATTATCTGGTTTCCGAGTTCCCGTATTCCCGAACCGGCGTCGATTATGAGAGATCTGTCGATGTCTTGAAAAGACAGCTCGACGCAGGCTGTATTGCCGCCATACCGGTAGGTGTTTCTGCCGGGGCAGGGAATGGAACCTCTGACTCCCCAAAAAGTTATTTTCATGGTATTTCAAGCCCCCGAAACGTCAAGGAAAATCTTGGCTTTTTCAAGTTCTTCGTCAACTTCGGACTGGAATTCGGATAAATCATGACCCCCCGGTCCGGTTTTCTTCAGTACCAGATGCGTCGGGTCCTCAACGAAACCATCTCCCGCCGAGCCCAGGTAAAAGCTTTTTACGCAGATATTTGCTGCGGCAATAACATCGCTGAATCTGGCGAGGAAGTGCAGCTCCCCTTGATGGTGTGATGCGAGGGCGGAGGAGAGGTTGTCGGAAAGGCGCCACTTCTCTGCGATAATTTGGCCGACATGGCAGTGATCGAAACCGAGGGTATCTTTCTCCGCTCTGTATAACGGTTGATGTCGCTGTTGTGATTCCCGCAGGATAAGACGGTACTCTTCTGGAAAGCAATGCATCATGGGAACTTTGCCGATATCGTGAAGAAGGCCGCCGACAAAATATTCTTCCCGTGTGTCGTGGGGAAGGCCTTGTCTGGCGGCAAGCATCCGGGCCGTGACACCGGTGGCCAGGGAATGAACCCAGAAATCGTCCATGGAAAAACACCCTTCCTTACTGTCTCCCTTGAAGATGCCGACAATAGACGTGCTTAACGCCAAATTTTTGACAGTATTGAGGCCCAGCATGATAATCGCCCTGGTTACGGAAGTGACCGGTTCGCTAAGTGTAAAGAAGGCTGAATTGATGAGCTTGAGTACCTTTCCCGTCAAGACAGGGTCCAGAGAGATCAGGCGGTTGAGGTCATTGGGGGATGTCTGGGGCTGGTTACAGACCTCGATTACCTTGGCCACCGTTGTCGGCAGGCTCGGCATTCGATTGATAAAGGACTCTATCTGATGGCGGCTCTGGGCTTGATCGGTCATGATGCCATCTCTGTATCGCTTTCCCGTTACTTAGGTCTTCCGTCTATGATGACACCCTGGAGCATTTGCCAGGCCTTGTCAACCTTCTCCTTTTCCGAGGCTTCCCAAGTTTGGTCGGATTTGCCGGTTGAGTAAATGATGTAGCGATTTCCAGCGCTGTCCGTAATCTCTTTCGTTCCCATGGTATCGTAGGGATTCTGTTTTGCCTCCCGTTCCTGTTCAATCATCAATTGAATCGTCCGGTCGCTGACCCCGGCCTTTCTCAGGGCCAGGACCTGATCGGGGGTGAGGGCAAAAACGGTGGTAAAGGAAAACATTCCCAACACCGTCACCAAAAACATCCCCACAGATTTTCGCCGCCATGCTGTTTTCATTATTTCCTCGTCTCTTTGGAGTCATAATGTTGATAGTCCTTGACAATCTGTGGATTCTCCAACTCATCCGGCGTCATTTTCTGCAGCATTTCCGTAGTGGTGATGTCGAGTTTGAGGCGTTTGATTCTGATATCAAGAAGGGGGATGTTTTTCTTGAATAGTTTTCGCCGGGCCATTTCCATGAAGGGTTTTTCCGCTAGCTCATTCTGCATGGCGTTCCGGGCCTTAAGTGCCTCGGAAAGTTTCTTTTTCATCATTTCCAGCCTGTCCAATGGTTCCTGGCTTTCAGGTTGGGGAACGGAGGGGGTAGGAACAGGAGCGGATGCATTAGGAGGAGTTTTTCCCCCGGGAAGGGTTGGTTTGTTGACGACCCCGTATGAGGAGGATCTTTTTTCCGGCTCATTTGCGGTGCGGATGCAGACATCCACAAAGAAAGGACCATTTGGTGAGGTAAAGGGGATGACGATGCTCGGGCTTTTCAAAATATGGGTGATCGTGTGGTTAGAACCGAAAACCACCGAAGGAATAGCGGCAAAGACGGTCATGCCCTTCTTTTCCAGTTGGGTGCGGGAGACGCCGGAGATCATGTTGGTAAGCTCGCCAACGGCGTCGAGAACATCGTGATTAATGGAGCTAAAGGTTTCGCCGAGCATCCGCCCCACAATATTGCAGATGCAACTTTCGCTGAAACTGATTGCCAGCGATCCGACGGCGTCACCGGTGATACCGATAATGCCCGAGACGTCGCCGCTGGCAAGATCGTTTTTCTTTACATAGGGTTTTCCCGGGACCGGTTGAAAAGTAGCCATTGTATTTAGAACTTCCAGCGTTCCACTCAAAAAAGGATTGATATATTCTACATCCATTGTCTTCTCTTATCCTGTCAGATTAGGTTAATTTTTATCAGCCAGCGGGCCCTTTTCTCGAAGGCTCCTTCGACAGCCTTCATGATGGTTTCAAGTCTCAATGGTTTTGCAAAGTAATCATCGAAGCCCGCTTCCCGGCATTCCTCGATGTCGAATAAGCCGGACCAGCCGGTCATTGCATACAGGATGGTCAGGGGCTTCTTTTGACGCATTTTACGGCACAGTTCCATACCGTTCACCCCAAACAATCTCAAGTCGAGAAAAACGAGGCATACCTCCTGACGGGAAAAAATCTCCAGCGCCTTATCCGCGCCGTCGGCCAACAATACCTCATATCCGGCATCCACAAGCACCGTCTCCATAAAATCCAGCATTGACTGTTCGTCATCTACAACCAGAATTCTTTTTTCCATGCCTTTATCTCCACCGCAACTTCGGATAAATATTAAATATAATAGAGGAACTGCGAGGACATGAATCTTTTATCCTCCCTAATATTATCACAATATGCTATTCAGAATGCATGAATAAAATCAAGAAATTTATTAGCAATATTTAAACAAATGCTATGCCACATTTTATTATAGGACCATAAAAGTGCTCTTAGAGATTCATTTTCCGATGAAATCACGAAAAATAGTGCCAAGGGAGATACGAGTGTGATCTCACCGCCGTCCTCCTCTTATCAGCGCAAATTGATCAAAAATCCCGGAAATCGTTATCTCCCATAGGAATGAGCAGATCGGGACGAACGCCCTTGGCGCCTGTCTCCGCTCCTGACCGTCTTCCCGGAGCGATGGTTTTCTTCTTCTGAACAGGATTGCCATGCCGTTGGGATTGGTGTTGAGACCCCCCGGTTGCCCCTCCATCATGACCTTTTCCGCCGCTGATTATGGCGATTAAGTCTCCTACGGAGGCCTTCATGTCCTCCGATTGTGTACTCATTTCCGCCGCCACGCTGGCCGATTCCTCGGCGCTGGCTGCTGTCTCCTGGACGACCTTGTCCATTTCCGCGACGGCCTTGTTGAGCTGCTCGATTCCCTGGGCCTGTTCCTGGGAAGCCGCAGCAATTTCCGATACCAGGCTACCCACTTTGCGCGCTACCTCCATATTCTCCTGGAAGGCCTCTGCCGTCTCATGGGTCAACTCGCTACTCCGTCTGACGGCAGAAACAGTATTCTCAATAAGGGTGGAGGTGCTCCTTGCCGCCT
>JANXZC010000065.1 GCA_025355725.1 Syntrophus sp. (in: bacteria) | reverse complement strand
CTCGCATCTGTAATGCCAGAATCGCCTGTTCCAGCTTCACCGGATCGATGTTGAAAGTCACGGGGTCGATATCCACAAAGACCGGCGTCGCACCCAGGAGGCTGATTACCTCCGCCGTAGCGACAAATGTGAAGGGGGTCGTGAAGACTGCGTCTCCGGGGCCTACTCCATAAGCCATCAGGGCCATGAGTAGGGCGTCCGTCCCTGAGGCGCAGCCGACGGCGTGCTTGACGCCTACATAGGCGGCCAATTTTTCTTCCAGTTCCCGAACCTCCGGCCCCATGATGTACTGGCCGTGGCGTAAGACATTGAAGATTTTTTTCTCTATGTCTGCCCTGATTCTTGCTTGCTGGACCTCAAGATCAATGAAGGGGATCTCGGCTCTCATCTATCTATTACTCCTTTTTGAGGCATTTGCACAACTTGTCAAATCCTTCATCTTTGGTTCATCAGTCCGTCTTAGTCTTTATGTCATTCACAATAAACGCCAACAGCATCCCCGCAACGAGGGAAATGAACAGGACCGCAAATAGATATTTAGCCATCCGCTCTTTAAATCCCGTCACAACAACCATCGGCGCCTGAACGATCTCGACGCCTTTCCCATCTCTTATGATGCCTTCAGCCTTGTCAATCTGCTTTTTTATACCGGTAATTTCCTGACTCAGTTTTGCTGATTCTTTTTCTTTTTCTACCAACTCAACATGTTTATCCCTTATTGCCAAGTCTTTTTCTTTCAATGCTATCTTTTTGCCCATTAACTCCTGTTGTAATTTTAATCGATCGCCATTTGAAGTATTGCTCTTTAGCAGCTTGATTTTCCCCTCGATGCCTTCTTTATCGTCACTGACCTGGCGACGGTTCGTAAGCAGTTTCTCTTCATCATATTTCAACCGTCCTTTAGCGTTGGCTGCCTTGAGCATATTCAATTCCTGCAAAGGCAGTTGCGTTTTTAAGCCTTGTAGATATTTGTAGGAATCGGCGTCAGATTTCTCAGATTTCTCTTTCCCATAATAGTTGGTCAACTGGGTCAGCAGGGCGCCAATGACCATCTCTCCTTCTCTGGGGTCTTCGGTCTCAAAGGACACTTTAACAATATCCGCACCTTTCGGCAAGGTCGCCTTTATTTCGAAGGGGTGCTTGATGCGAAAGGTTAACGATTTTTCAATCGTTGCATTGAAGCTCCCGGAGACGATTATCTGTTCTATTGCCTCCGGCGAAATAACCGGTTTGACACTTCCACCGTCCCCGATATAAGAACCGGGCTTCACAAGGGCGGAGACCTCATAAGGCGCTATAGTATGATAGCCGAAAATCGCCGCCCCGATGACAGATAGAAATACAATGGCGATGATCAGGTACCTGCCGTCATAGATCGCCTTTAAAGGACTATTATTATTAATTTTATTATTATTCTCCATGCCTCACTTTACCGCCTATCCGGAATCCAGCTCCGCCCTCTGGATTCCCAAAGGTTACGGCTTCCAAGGTTTAAAACTTATATTTTTTTACTTTCGAACTGTTCATGCCTTGAACGTGGGAAGTTTCTAATAAAATGTACCTTTAAAGTCAATGCTAAAATAATACTTCTCTCTTCAGCCCATTTTTACAAACAAATGATATTTTTTGTCTGTTAAAGTAATCCCTGATCGTACCTTTTTTCCAGTCTGATGCTTTGCCGTTCTTTTGTTCGCTCTGGTGCCATATATGCATAACCCGAGCATAGCGAACGGCGGAGATGCTGTGAATACCTGCGGCCGCCAGACGAACGCCCAAATCTTCGTCTTCTCCGCCCCATCCCTTAAAGTCTTCATCGTAGCCATTAATCCGCTCGATATCTTTTTTGTAAAGGGACAGGTGGCCACCGACACTCTGCTTGCGGGGACTTGCCAGATGCAGCCTGATCAGGATGCTCCTTTTGATAAAACGCCGGTGCTGCTTAATAATCTCCCGGTCAGGTAATTGTTCGTAATATTTCTCCAATAAATCAGGAGACATTTCTGAAGCAAGTATGATACGAGACTGTTCCTCTGTTAAATATTTACATGATCCGGCTACAAACCTTCCCGGCTTGGCCCTTCGCAGATGATATTTGATTGCATCGGGCAAAACAAGAAAATCGCAGTCCAGAAAAACAAGATAGTCACCCCGGGAGTGGCGGATGCCATTATTCCGTGTTGCCGACAAGCGAAATCCCTCTTTGGGATGAGACACATGGGTTATGGTGAAATCGTATGGGACGATCATTTCTTTCAGCGCCGTGACCGTTTCATCTTTTGAACCGTCGTCGGCAATGACCACTTCATCAAAATCTTTTGCGCAAAAGGCCAGTGCATCAAGACAACACTTCAGATGTTCAAGCCTTTCGTAAAAGGAAACAATAATACTGACCATGTTTTTGTCAAGTCTCCAACATTCTCAACTTTTTTTTCAATCTATACCCGGCGCGGTGCCAGGCAGCGATTGCACTGCGTCTGTATGGATGTATCGTCACAGGTCTTTTTTCGTTTTTCTTCTGCCCCTGGGAAGCAATTAGTTGTGATAAGTGTGGGAAAATCTGGTATTTATGCAGAACTAAATTACGGGCTTCCTCCAAAGCGGGGAGATGTTTTTCCCATGCATCTTCGGCCATGATGGCCCTGATTTTTTCCAGACCGGCTTCCGGTCGCGTGATATCGATTCTGACAAAAGATTCCGCGGGAAAATAGTTTTCAAGATTTGTACAGCCGTAGTAAAATGGAAGTGTCCAGGTTAAAAAGCAGTCCGCCAGCTTTTCCGTCCACATATCAGGCCCGCTGTTGTTTTCAATCGCCAATGAATATCTGTAAGGCGCCAGGCCATCCCACTTATCTTCAAGGTATTTAATCTTTCTACCATAGATATCGACAGGAAATTCGGCCTTTTTGATATACTCAAGAAAGGACCATCTGTGTATATGCCCCGGCAAATCCATAGCATCTCCGATTATGGATGAAAGGCCTTTCACCTTCTCAGGAATCACACCGGTCGTCAATTGATCGAAGGTTCTGTTCACATGCCAGGGGATGGCCGGATGGGATGCCACATATTTGGGGTCGTTGACGGGGAGATGATGGGTCAATACCTTGGAAAACAAATCATGCCCTTCGACCATCCAGTCCGAAAAACCCTGTTCATAAGGTTCCTGCATGAGAAGCCAAATATTTTCCGGCGGACAGGCAACCTTCGTCGCTATCTTCATGCGATTATTGAGCATGATCAAGTAGTCACACTCCTCAACATCGTCGAGAGTAAACTGTATCCCATCCCAGATACCCTTCTGACCCGCCGTCTGGCGCAACAGGTCCGGCCAGTCCCAGTCCTTGACAATCCTTACCAGCGTCATAGATTCAATCAGTTGTTCCTTTTCGGGGAGCGAAGCTATTTGATAAGCGCATGGGTGTCAACATGAGACCGAATAACGGCCCATACCTCATCGATTCCCAATTCGTCCAGGCAACGGCTGACCTCAGATCCATCGCAGCCTTTCTGGCGGCAGGGAACACAGGGCAAGTCTTTCTGAACTATGGCATGGCGGCTTCCCGTGGGGGCCCAGGACGTCGGCGCCGACGGCCCAAAGATGGCGATGGTGGGAGTTCCGACCGCAGCGGCAATATGAATGCCGGCGCTGTCCGAACCGATGAATAATTGACACGACTGGGTGAGAGCCGCCAATTCCCCTAAAGACGTCTTGCCGGCCAGATCAAACACTACCTGCCGCCCCCATCCCTCACACCCACCTACCAGGGCTTTCGCCCTTTCAGATTCATCCTGTGAACCCGTGATCACAATAGACACCCGATATTCAGATATAATCCGTTGGATCAACTTGATGTATTTGTCCGTGCTCCATTCTTTGTAGCGCCACAACGAAAAAGGCTGGATCGCGATAATCGGCAGTTCAGAAGGAACATCTTCTCTCTTGAGGATCTGGGCCGTCCTTTCCTGGATCTCGGGTGCTACCTGCATTTCCGGCGCCTCATGGGCAACCGTCAAACCGTAGGCATTAAGAAGGCTGGAATAATAATCTGCCACATACATCGGCACACGATATTCTAATCGATATAGCCTGGTAAAGAGCCTGTTTCTCCAGAAACCTTCGGGATCAAAAAAGCCAATCCGCTCTTTCGCGCCCGAAAGAAAGGCCAGCACGGCCCCTCTCGTCCCGGTCCGGAAATCAAATGCCAGATCAAAATGGCAACTCCGGACCAGAGAGAAGAAAGTCCATTGATAACGGAGTTCATGAAGAAGGGACCGATGATCCTTATTGACGGCCATGACGCCATGAACCCACAGCACCTGCCGAACCAACTCTTTCGCCTTTTCCCGGACCACAACAAAGATTTTTGCCTGCGGGAAATTGTCATGGACGGCGCGAAAGGCCGGAATCGACAAGACGACATCACCGATATCGCCAAGTTGAATGAGCAGGATATTTTGAGGACCTGACTTCACCCGAATACTCATAAAATCCCTTTTGGGGGCAAACTCAATTCCCACCTTTTTGCATGTTTCAAGAAAACGTACCACGCCGAATTAACAGCGATAACAAATCCCGGAATTCCATCCAGAAGACCGCATTTCCACAGATAGCATTCGGCAAATTTTCCCAAAGCGTGAAACGTACCTCCCACTACAAACCATCCATTTCTGAGCCTCCCCTGCCGCGCATAAATATCAGAGAAGTTATTGATTGTTACAATTTGATCAGAAATTGCCCGATATACATAATGAAAAATTGGATGTGCCAGTTTGCTTATCTTGCCGGCGGCAACGAGCTTATCATGGGGATCCTCACCCTGCCATACCCCTCTGCCCCTGCGGACCAAGCGCACTTTGCGATCCGGATACCAGCCTCCGTGCCTTATCCAGCGTCCCAGATACCATGACAATCTGGGCATCGAAAAGGCGTGCACATCCGATCCCGCATTTTCTACTGCCAAAAATATTTCCTTTGCCAGTTCAGAGGAAATCTCTTCATCCGCATCAAGGCAGAGAATCCACTCCGATGAAGTCGCGTCCAAAGCAAACTGTTTCTGCGCAACATATCCCGGCCACTTATTGAACAAAACCCTTGCCCCGGCGCGACTACAGATCTCCTGAGTACCATCTGTGCTCCCCGAGTCCACGACAACGATTTCATCGGCAAAGCCGCAACTTTTCAGCAAAACACCTATACGGTCCGCTTCATTTTTTGCGATTATTGCAACGCTTATCTTTTGCTTTGCCATTAGAGGAAATCCCTATTGCGCCCTGCTGTCGGATACAGCGACATCCTTGACGGGGTTCAGGAAGGTCGCCGTACCGGTCGGCTTGCGGCAGACGAGCCACATATTGTCACTGGTCGGAAAGCGGTCCCATATATTGAACTGTACAATCTCGAAGCCAGTATCCGCGAGGGCTTTCCGGAGGGTTTTAGGGGTCCAGTAGCTTACATGGTCCGGGTAACGGAACCCGCACCATTTCCGCCCCATAATGACCCGATTGATACAGGCGTAGTTGGGCACCTTGACGATAAGATACCCTCCTGGCCTAAGAACCTCTCGGGACATCGTAAGCGCCTCACAGGGCGCCGCTTCGTGTTCTAGAAAGGCGGACATTATTGCTCCCGTGAAAAAATTCCGCTCAAAGTTGGTTAAACCCGCTGGGGCATTGTCGCAGATTACTCTCCCCCCCCGCGCTTCCGCAACCGACTGGGCCTTTTGGGCCAGGTACTTTGAAATCTCGATCCCATAGGGTCTGTATTGGTGATTCATGCGTGCCATTACTTCACCACCACCACAACCAATGTCGATCACCGGACCAATATCAAAATAAAGGTTAATCAGCGCTATCACCTTGTCGCGCTTCAGTAAATTATCCTTGTATCTTTCCACCCTCCTGATGGCCCTTCGGAACCAAAATTCTCGCTTCTTCTCTTCCGAGACATGATGCGATGTCTCTTCCCAAGCAAAGGTTTTTTGAAGTTCTTCATAGAGGGGGGGATTTTCCAGGTAGACAAAGCTGCACCTAGTGCATTTTTTGATGATCCATCCCGCCTGCGAATAGACGGAATCTCTGCCATTTCTGTTGTCTAATCCACACATCGGACAGAAACGGTAAGAGCCTTTGCCGGTACTATCTGCAGAATTTAACATGATGAGATCCTTTAGTTTCTCCCGAGACATGGCAAATCGTCGTTCTCCGTATCAAGTACGGGGCAGGCTCTTCGAAAGCAAAAATCCAATGGTTCACGCATCTCGTTTATGAAGTTAAGTATCGGAAAAATCAAATTGATGTCATTTCAACCATTGCCGGATAGTATTAATCAATCCTTTTTTGCTTTCCTGTCTCTGCCGATGATATTCTGTCGCTTCATCAATCTTGGCCAGGAAATATTTGGTCCTCATAGTGTTCGAATGGCGGGCGATGAAAGCCTGGTAACCATTTTCAGCAAAAGCTACCCAGCGGTCTTCCTCCAAGAGATAGTCAATTTTCTCCTCCAGATCACTCATATCTTCCCGAAAAAAGACAGCCTCTTCTTCTGTCAGATCATCCGGTATATCGAGGGGTACCTTCGGACTAAGAAGGGCCGTTTTACAGCCAACAATTTCCCAGTATCGGATAGTGTCATACCCGTTTCCAAAATAAGAAATACCAATCTTGCTCCGGTTGATGATTTTTATATATTCATCATAGGGCATATCGTAGGCATGTTTTGTCTCATGGATGAACCAGTTTTCTCTCTTTATGCGTCTAAGCTTTTCGAATAAAGCGACCCTTGACCCTGATGTGATCGTCCCAACGAAGGAAACATCATATATTTTCTCGATCTCGGGACGATAATTATCGCGAACGATTTTGGACATCTGGTAATAGGGTACCCTGTGGATCTTTCTGGTTTTATCGTTCAATTCCCGTTTAAAGACCATAAAAGGCTTTTGCGCAAATTTCATGGTCTTGTGATTCCAGTCCGTATCGTCATACAGAACGATGGGAATTGACCGATACTTACTCTTCACGAGATTGTTAATGAACCGATAGTGAGTATTTTCTGAATGCCAGCACATTAAGAGATAACGGTAGTTGTCACTGTAGGTAAAGTCGGCAATATTGGTTTCATCCACACGGTCCACCGTGTATCCAAAGTCGATCAGCGTGTCACAGAGGATCTTAAAGTTAAAATTGCTTGAATATCCGTGAAAGGCAAGAAAGTTATTCATATTCTGCTTTTTAGGTAATCGTAGGAATCCCACCGGCAGGCGATGCATGATCCATTTCTCTCTTCGGGGAGGTCGTAAACAACACGCCATGCCACATCCTGGAGCAATTCCTCCCGAACTTTTTTACATTTCAGAGACTTCGTGTCATAAAGGAGAATCACCTTGGCGTTCCCCTTCAATTTCTTAAATTCAGCATAGGTCGAAAACTCGCCGCCATCAAGGAGGAGGACATCGATCCCGTCCGGCAGCCTATCGATCACATTGGGAGAGGTGCCATAATCGAGGACGTCTTCTTCGCGCCATCGCGAGTAATCAGCCAGGGCCGCATTATTCTCTCCTGATATTTTATCGCAAGGTAGTAATTCTGATATTTCGATGATACGGCCATAGATGAGGCTGAGTTTCTCTTTCCCTCGCGGTGTGGAAAGTATGGGCCGCCAGTTTTTTTTCGCCATCTCATGGAACATCTCACTCGATTCCAGCGAGTAAAGGCAAGACGCATCTTTGCGGAAAAGCAGGGCGTCCATGAAGCATTTTGTACTGCCCTGGCCATTCCATGTTCCTATTTCAACGAAGTTTCTAAAATCTTTGATCCTTGATAGCTGGTATATCTTCTCTCCCAGGAACGTGTCCCTGTTAAGCTGACCACCGCCGCTACGGGTAAGGATTCGTGTGACTCTTTTTGCGTTCATAATCATTCTGAGATAAAGGTCAAGGATGATCAAAGAAATGCTCTCTCCCAATTATTGTTGAAAAACATCGTAATGAAAAACTACACAGTGACTGTGCCATTATCCGGGTTTTTGTTAAGGCGATGCAAGATGGTCATCAAAGCGAGGACAATGAAAAACCATATCGCCTGGGCACTCAGGAATAAATCTGAAAAAAGGCCCTGGATAAGGTAAGAAACAAAAATGACCATGACGCCGAGCGCCCAGCTTCTGATGAAGTCATCCCGACCACGTTTGATTAACCGCCATCCCATCTTCATAAAGTTGAAGGTTAGGTAAAGAAAAATTAATAAGCCCACAAGACCAAGGCGTACAGCTATGTCCACAAATATATTGTGAGGACCTTGAAATTTTTCGACCGGTCTACCGGCTGTGGGAAGTTGAAGATTATATTTCCTGTATAGATTTTCATCGTATATCTGCATTCCGAAACCAATGCCCGTAATCGGAAACTCTTTAATTGCCCTGCCATAGGCAGCCCATATGAGCGTGCGATCATCGCGCTCTATCTTATCGATTAAATTTTTAGGTGTGAGAAGATCCTTAGCCGGAGTAAGGAGGACAATAAAGGCAATAATGACGATAGAAACAGCTGATAACATTTTATATTTTGGCGCCAGGAGGATGAGTGGGGCAATGACACCGAGGATGGTACCTCTGGTTGCCGTGAGCAGACAAGTTATCGCAGCCACGAATAACGGGACAAGCATCATCATTTTTCGATAGAGCCGAGATGTCCTCGCAGCATAAGTCAAGCTGATGATAATTGCTAAGATGCTGATATAGCCAAAGTAGTTCGTGCCGACATCAATCTGTGGAAGACTCAATCTTGAAGTGATGGCATTTTCCAGTATTACATAATAGTAAAAAGCTGATCCGATTGAAAAGAGAGTGGACGAAATGAGGATGATCCATGTCAGATAATGAAAACGTTTTACTGTGCAGAAAAATGTTATCAGGAGATAAAAAACGGCTAACTGCTTCAGGAGATGGTAAACAATGTCATGGGTGGTGTTTTCTTTATTGAGCGCGAAAGAGATGCCACAGAGAGCCCAGAAGACAAGGAGGGAAAAGGGAAAGGTCAAGGGCGTATCGAATGAGGGCCGGGTCTTTTTCAGGGCAATCAAAACGATGAAAACCGCAACGGATCCGTAAAAGCAAATTTCGCTGATCGCTGCATTAAAGGGAAAAGGAATCACGAAAACAAAAACACTCATCAAAAGGAGAATACTTTTCTCCAGATAAGGGAAGGCCGTTTCCGGTACTCTAAAAATTGCCATTTTCGATAAAACACGGCTTAGCATAAATCATCATCCAATGATTGAAATTAAAAATTTGACCATGCCTTCAATAAGTTATTTGTGATGAACGATCCATTTTCCCCTTAACGTTGGACCCTGAGTATTTTTTGTGTAGGAGTGATAGTGCAATGTCCCTTTCAGATCCAGGGAATCTGCCAGGCAAAGGAAGCTGCTATCTATGCAATGGATTTCGCTTGCATTCTCCATAAGACCCACATAATTAAAAAAATTATCGGTAAAGCTAAGATCGGGAATGAATATTCGTTTATTTCCGGCTAGCATATGGGAGTGAATTTTTGTCTTACCCGTTGAGGTGACGCTATGGAGGAATATAAAATCCTCCGCTTTCACGCCCGGGAATCTCAAGTCGAATAAAATCCTCCAGTCGAAGGAATTTTTTGGCAATTTGAAATTATCCCAGCGCAGTCTGAAATCAAGGTTCATCTGTTCATAGAATTTCTGATCCCAATGGCTGCTTGACCCTTCCCATCCCTCATGGGCCGGTCCTAAATCTCCATTCCAGATGACCTCTAATCCCTGACTGGCCATGAAATTACAATAACGGTTGGTATCCTCGTCATCTGCAAAAGGAACTACTTTTATGTTGGGGTCGTCGCTATACATAAATTTCACAGAGGCCTCATAGTGCCTTTTGACGGGAACAATCACGATATCATCCTTGGCCAAATGCCGGACAATGGCATGACAGATGATGTGGTCTCCCAATCCCATGTGGCTCCTGAAAATTTTCATGCCCCTCGCGAATTTTTCATCATACTGACAGCAGGAAATGACTACAAGTGCTTATGAATGTATGCCATCAACCGCTGGCGAAATGTCGGTTTGAACCAATCCGGCTTGAGAACCTTGATTGGATAGGATGAACGATGCTCAAGCTGGATAGTATCCACTATTTCTGCATCTTGTAGAGCCAGCTCTACGGCAAGATACCTTTCCATCAGTCCCGCCCGCGCCCGCCAATTGTGCTGGTGATATTGTTCGACCTTACCGGAATCCATCATCGCGGCATGAAAAACCATCATTTTTTCGAATATGGATGACGGCAACATAAAACAATGGGCTACGACAAAACAATCCTTTTGGATCAGGTCTTCCAACCGAAAGTTCGTGCCATGAAAGTTATTGTAGTCTTTAAGAACAACATTTATGCAATTCCATTCGGAGTGGGGGTCGCCCGTCTCTTTTTGAGGTCGCCGCGGATCCATCAGCACACCCTGCTCCCAGTACTGGTGGAAGGTAAATTTATTAAAGATAAACAGCAAATCACGATCGGCTGAATCGATCATCCTCTGGATATCTCGGGTAAAATTATCCCTAAGGAGGTGGTCATATTCGATAAAGCCGATATAGTCATAATCACGGTGCAAATTGTTTTTATAAATATGATAGAAAACACTGTTTTCGTGGTAGCCTTTCTCTTGCCAGGCGGCGTTAAATGATTCAAAGTCGCACTCACAAAATATGTCATATTCAAGCTTGTTTTCGTCCAGTTCGATGGGATATTTTTGATTAACCTTGACAAAAGTGAAGTTCTTCATGTCAAACGATGAATCGGGAGTATAGTGCTCATCATATAACTGTTTAAAAAACGTTACAAATATTTTCCACTTTTTCATATACCCTACCGGTTCCTGATCCCGTCATAAGGAGTCTCCGGTACATTCATCTGACCGCGAACCATCCGCCGGATAAATCGTTCGGGCGTCCCGAAGATTTTGCGCCATTGTGTCCGGAAGCTGCTGCTTTTAACAGGAGGGCTCGGCAAGTAGGACGGTCCGGATGAAGTGATATGCGCCGCAAAGTAGTCCCGGTCTTCAGGATTGATATCGCGGCGATGAACCCAGACTTTCTGGCCGGGAACCTGCTGAGGCGACAGCCAGCCACAGTAAACTGTCCCATCAGCCATTACTACCTGCTGAAATTTTTTATAAAGCAAAAGGGAGATCAGGGCCTGATCATGACGGTGCATTTTTTCCGTCGAGGCAATGTTTTTTTCAATGAGGGCGAGCTTAAGGGCCTCCTTGACAATATCGCCAATAATGCCTTCTTTCCTGAAGCCGATAAAGGTTCCTGCCAGCGTCATTTTTCCTACCCGGAAATCAGGGGCGACTCCACAACCCTCACAGGCATTTACCGAGGCGTTTTCCGTCAATAGATGATTGGTCGGCACAACAAAATACCCAAGGGCGTCCAGAGCGTCAAAAACCTCATTCACCGGTTGCAGGATGACCACACCGGAGTCAATCCAGAGAACCTTGCGGGCAGGAACATCATTCCAGCACCATACTTTCCAGGTAAAGTGCTTTCGCCAATGCTCACAGAAGGAGGGGACTTTCACAACGTCGACATTGTTCTTCTGGAGTACTTTCAGTGTCTCTTCATCAAGCCCGATATCATAAACACGCACCGGCGGATGATTCGGCCAGTTCAGGTTTAGAGAACCCAGCAGGGCAAGAAGGGAGAGGCCAAAAGAGGCCGACGCCGCAGTAATTATCATTTTTTCTTCCAGAAACGTATCCGCCATGTTTATATCCTTAAATTCCAAACAGTTATCAGTCCAACCGGTTTCCGTTTCGGGACGTGGCTTGTAAAAAACGCCCCGCTCCAAGATTCAGCTCCGCCCCCTGGATTCCCAAAGAGTCATCACACCCTGCAAAAAAAATTGATCTGTTACACCAAAAAATTACCGAGGACCTTCGTCCTGTCGGTCCAAAGGAATCCCCAACGCCACCGTTTCCCGTCGCAACTCCAGGATTTCATGCTCCAGACGTTTGTACTCGTCCATCTTTCGTTTCAGAAAGAGGTAGGTGGTCCGTGCCTTTTCCTCCATGCCCATGGGGGTCAGATAATACAGGTATGCGTTCTTGTTGTCTGATTTCTTGAAATTGTCGGCTTTGACCAAGCCCCTAGAGATGAGGGCCTTGACGAGAAAATTAACCTTGCCGAGACTGATCCCGAGACGGGATGATAATTCCCGCTGCGTCGCTTCGGGATTGCCCTTGATTTCCCGCAGGATCCGGAGCACTACTTCGATGTCGAGATCTTTATGGCGTGGCGGTGACAAAAAGACTCCTTTGTTCAATATGTGAACACGTCGGCCCTCTCTATAAAAATTACTATATGATGTCAAGAAAAAATACCCGCCGAAGGGGAATAGAAATGCCAGAGAATGAGGCGGCTATAGAACATCAATCTGGATCTCATCCCCCGATGGAGTCCCAGGGTCAGGAGGAGGGCCGTGGCCGTAAGGAGCCAATTGATCAGCAGGCGTAAGAATATCACCAGTGATATTAGTAGGTAAACGAACCGGGAATGCCATTTCTTAAAAAACTGATACCGGGAACGGTAGAAGGCGATACGTGACCGGATGTCCGATCCGACACTCTGGCCTTGCAGGTGATAGATAGACGCCCCGGGAATGTGATAGATCTTCCAGCCACCCCGCTTCATTCGATAAGCCCAGTCCGTTTCTTCAAAGAAGAAAAAATAGCGCTCATCAAAAGGCCCGATATCCTCTATGGCCCGTCGGCGGGCCATGAGGCAGGCGCCGATGGCCGAGTCGATCTCCACCGGTCCCTGATGACCGTAACGTTTACTCGGGTACCTTTGGGGAAAAAGATATTCCAGGAGGGAGGTATTCGTTATTAGGGTGAGCAGGGTGGGGAAACAGGCGATGGAGTTCTGCTTGCTGCCGTCCCGGTTGAGGAGCTGGCCGCAGGCCATAGCCGCATCGGGGCGGCCCTCCATAAAAGAGAAGAGTCCTCGGACGGCCCCCTCCGTCAGGACCGTATCGCTGTTGAGGAGCAGGGCGTATCGGCCCGCCATAATCTTGAGGGCCTGGTTGTTTGCGGCGGCAAAACCACGGTTTTCACTGTTACTTATGATCATCACCCGGGGAAAGCTTTCCTTGACCATGGCGACGCTGTCATCGGCGGAGGCGTTATCCACAACAATAACCTCATAGGTCATATCGGAAATCGTTCTCTCCACCGATTCAAGACAATCCCTGAGGAGCCCCCGTGTATTCCAATTGACAATGATAACAGAGATATCCATTCCTACCCTTTAACCTTTGCCCTCATCTTTCCATATATTTCGAAGGGCTTGTAGCATAAACAGGGCAGCAAGAAAATGATGAAATACCAACGTGAGTATGTTACACAGAACACGAAAGTTTCTTAAACTGACAATCATCTCGATAACATATTGATATATTGGTGACAAATGGTTTTGACAGGGTGAAAAGTTTGCAACGGGATGCTGATAAGAAATATACCCGTCAGGAAGGTTTGACAGAAGCATGACCGGACGTCGTCACCGGATTGCCGTCGTCATTCCCAAATACGGACTCGTCGGCGGCGCAGAAGGTGTTGCCGCCGCATTGACGGAGCAGCTTGCCCTTGATCCAGCCCTCGAAATTCATGTCTTTGCCAATCGTTGGCAGGCCTGGTCGGATCGTGTCTCTTTTCATCAGGTCCCGATAATCCGGTTTCCCAGATTTTTGACTACCGTCAGTTTCGCCTGGTTCGCCCAACAAGCAATAGACCGGGCGGGGATGGATCTTATCCACTCCCACGATCGGATGTTCCGTCCTCATATCTACACCATGCATGGCCTTCCCCATCGGGTATGGGTGAAAGAGGTCCGGAAGAAAAAACGGCTAAGCCTTTTCGATCAGGCCACGGCGTGGGTGGAAAAACGGATGGTCGCCGATGGCTACTGTCAGTACTACTTAGCCGTCTCCAGCATTACCAGGGATATCTTCCGGCGTGAATATCAAGTGGATTCAGGACGCGTTCCGGTCATTCACCCCGGCAGCGAGGCATTCTCCACGACCAGTGCAGAAAAAAGTGGCGCCCGGTCGGAAATTTTCCGCAAATACGGTCTGCCCTCTGCGGTCCCGGTGATCCTCTTCGTATCCATGAACTTTGACATTAAAGGGCTGTATCCACTGATGGCAGGCCTGGGCAAGATGAGACAACTCTATCCCGATCAGCGATTTACCCTGCTCATTGCCGGCCGGGATAATCAGAAGAAGTACGAACGTCTGGCCCGTCAAGCAGGCATTGCCGGGCAGACAGTATTTACCGGCCTGATCCCCCGGGAAGAACTGGATGGAATATACCAGGCCGGCGATGTTTACGCCATGCTTTCTAAATTTGACACCTTCGGGATGGTTGTCCTCGAGGCAATGGCCAGGGGATTGCCCGTCGTCGTCAGCGGCAATGTCGGGGCGAAAGACCTGATTGCGGAAGGGATCAACGGCTTTGTCATTGATAATCCATCTGATAGCGATTATGTTGCCCAGGTTCTCCACACTGTTCTCCAAGAGGATGTAAGACGGATAATGGGGAATTCCGCCCTGGAGACATCCCGTCATTATACATGGGAAAGTACGGCTAATAAGGTAAAAGAGATCTATATGAAGATCCTGGATAGCAGGTAAAGATCTTGAAATGTTCAATATATCAATAATTATAATTTCATCCAACTAACCCGGTCTGACAGGTTCCTGCTTCGGGGCCGTTGAATGCTCTTGCCATGCTCTTTGTCGGTTATTGACAATTAATCGGAAACGGCATAAGCATGAAAATCATTACTGGAGAGGAGGGTTCACATGAAACGCCTGCTGCTTTTATCGCTTGCCATCTGCTTGATCACGACGGGGTGCGCCTCGACAGAAAAGGCGAACGTCTCGCCTGTACAACTGGCATTAGAGGCAAAAATGGTCTTGGTCTTCGATACTGAGGAAGGCGAACGGGGACAACGCAAGACAGAGAAGCAGGAAGTATCCGTTTCTCTGACCGCCCGGGTTTATGCAGTGGCTTTTTCTCCGGACGGCCGCTATGTCGCTTCCGGCCTTGATGACAAGACCATAAGCCTCTGGGATGTTTCTCAGGGGAAATGCGCGCACATTCTTAAAGGTCATAAGGGATCGGGATCCACCGCCGGATCCATTGCCTCCCTGTCCTTTTCACAAGACAGCACTAAACTCGTCTCGGGAAGTTATGATGGCGGGGTTACAATTTGGGATGTCGTGACCGGCAAAGAAACCATAACATTTCAAACTAACGGGAAAACAGTCAATACCGTTTTTATTTCTCCGGATAACCGTGTTATCATTACGGGAGATGACACCCAGCAGATTATGGTCTGGAACATGTCCACCGGCAACAACAGTTCATTCAAGACGGCCGAAGGTGTAGGCATGACCAGGACAGTGACTCCGTACGCCTTTTCCCGTGACGGCCGGCAAGCGCTCTCGACAGATGAGAGAAACTCGTTGATTCTTTGGGATATCTCATCCGGTAAAGAGTTGAAAAGGTTTTCAGCCAATCATGGTGAAATTACTGCCTTGGCGTTCTCTCCCGATGGGTCACGGGCCATCGCAGGGACTTCGGGCGGTGATCTGGCGCTCTTCGATGTTGCCTCCGGCAAGGACATCCGCACCTTGAAAGGGCATAACGGGCTTGTACGCAGCGTGGTGTTTTCCAAGGACGGCGCTTATGCCTTTTCCGGAAGTCATGATGATACGGCAAGACTCTGGGAGGTTTCCACAGGCAAAGAAATCGGACAATTAACAACGGATAATCCCAAAAAAGTTAACGCCGTTGCCATCTCTCCCGATCAGCGGCTCCTGGTAACAGGAAGCTTAGACGGTGCAACCAGGATCTGGAATAGAAGCACCTCCCGTGAAATAGTTAAAATGGTAAAACTGATTAAGTATTTACCGCATTTCCACATTAGAGCCGGTGCGGCGGCTAAGGAAGATGATTTCAAACCATTGCTTGATGCCTGGGTCGTTATGACACCGGACGGATATTATACGGGATCGCCAAGTGCCCTTGAAAACATAAGTGTCGTCAAAGGGTTTTCTATTTACAAGATCGACCAGTTCTACGATGTCTTTTACCGTCCCGATATAATCATCGCCGGACTGCGTGGCGAAGATACCCGGGGGCTGGTCACCCTTACCATGGAAGATGCATTGAAAAATCCGCCGCCTGAGGTTGAAATCGCTTCAGTTCCGAAAAGTACGGATGAGGAGAGCCTGCGGATCAGGTACAACGTTTCCAGCGGTGGCGGCGGCATCGGGGAGGTACGTGTTTTCCACAATGGAAAGTTAATTTATTCAGACGGCTATTACAAATCAGTTGTAAAAAAATCGGGGGATAATGTTGCTTTGGCATCGCTTAACGGCGCCGCAGTATATGAGAGCATGCGCGCCATCACCGTCAAAGAGAAAGCCGCGGCCGGCCCTGTGGCAGGCCCCATTGTAACCCAGACCAAGGGAGACTCCTTCAAGAGTGAGATCGCAGTGGAAGCGATTCCCGGGGTCAACGAGATAAGTATTGCCGCATTCAATAAAGACAACACCATCCAGAGCAAGATGGAAACTGTCGCCTTTAAATCAACATTGGCGCCAAAGGATCCTCATCTCTATATCCTCGCCGTGGGGATCGACAAATACAAAGACGGGAGCATCAATCTTGCCTTTTCCGCAAAGGACGCCCGGGACGTTGCCGCCAAACTGCTTGCCCAGAGTGTGGGTATTTATAAACGGGAGAATATCCACCCCCTGGTCCTTACGGACAACGAGGCAACCAAGAAGAACATCCTGGGCAAGATTGCGGAACTCGCCGGCAGGATGAAACCTACCGATGGGCTGGTCATCTTTGTCGCCGGGCATGGCGTCCTCTATCAGAATTCGTACTATCTTATTGCCCATGACTATAACGGCAACATCAATGAAGAAGCCATGATCAGCTCCAACGAAATCATGGAGATGTCAAAAAAGATCAAATCCCTTAACCAGTTGTTCATTTTCGATACCTGCCATGCCGGGGGCGTGGATTGGATCGTCAGCGGCCTGTACGATGCACGCATGTCCATCCTCGCAAGACAGATGGGGCTCCACATCTTCGCTTCGGCAAGCTCCATGCAGGAGGCCAGAGACGGCTACAAGGGTAATGGATTATTCACCCATACCCTTCTCAAAGGGCTGTCTAATAACAAGGATTGTAATAAAAACAACGACGGGAAGATCACCATCGAGGAACTTGGCGAATACACAAAAATCGAAACAACAGAGATATCAAGGAAAACCGGTCATGAACAGGTTCCCATGATTATCAACTTCGGCAATGATTATCCTGTTTATGAATTGCGCTAAGTCTAAGAAAAACGGCTTCGTAAAAAGTCCGGATGCTGTGTTGCGCAGCATCCTTCGTCACTGCGGCGTACGCCAAGTACGCCTCATGACTCAGGCTTTACGCGCCTTACCTGCGAATTATTTTACTAAGCCGTCGAAGATGGCTGTTTTTTCGACATGTATATCTTAGGCATCTCCGCCTTTTACCATGACTCAGCCGCCACCCTCCTCAAGAATGGGGAGATTATTGCGGCCGCCCAGGAGGAGCGTTTCACCCGCAAGAAACACGATCCGGCCTTCCCGGCCTGCGCTGCCGCCTTCTGCCTTGAATACGGCGGCATCAGGGTGGAGGATCTGGAAGCCGTCGTTTTCTACGACAAGCCCCTCCTGAAGTTTGAGAGGCTCCTGGAGACCTATTACGCTTACGCCCCGAAAGGGTTGAAGTCTTTCCTCTCCGCCATTCCCGTCTGGATCAAGGAGAAGGTATTCCTGAAAAAACTGATCCGGGATGAGCTAAAAAAGATAGGCAACGGCAAGGCCAAAGACGTGAAGCTCCTCTTTACGGATCACCACCTGGCCCACGCCGCCAGCGCCTTTTTCCCTTCCCCCTTTGACGAAGCGGCCATCCTGACTATCGACGGCGTGGGGGAATGGGCCACCGCCTCCATCTGCCACGGCCGGGGCAATGACATCGCCCTCCTGAAGGAGATGCGCTTTCCCCACTCCGTAGGGCTCATCTATTCCGCCTTCACCCATTATCTGGGCTTCCGGGTCAATTCCGGGGAATACAAGCTCATGGGTCTGGCCCCCTATGGAGATCCCGCCTCGGAGCAGGTCCGGCGTTACAAGAAGGCCATTCTCGATCACCTTGTTGATGTCAAGGAGGACGGATCCATTTGGTTGGATCAGGACTACTTTGATTACACCACCGGACTCAGCATGGTGAAGGACGACAAATGGGAGGCACTGTTCGGATTCCCCCGCCGGACGGCGGAGACGGACATTGAACAGCGCCACGGCGATCTGGCCTTCGCCATTCAGCAAGTCACCGAAGAGATCGTCGCAAAGATGGCCCGGACGGCGAAAAACCTGACTGGGACGAAGAACCTCTGCCTGTCCGGAGGGGTGGCCCTCAATTGCGTAGCCAACGGCAAGCTTCTCCGGGGCGGAGACTTTGACGATATCTGGATCCAGTCCGCTGCGGGAGATGCCGGCGGGGCCCTCGGGGCCGCCTACGCCATCCATCATATGTACTATAAACAACCCAGAAAAACTCCGGGCGGCAAGGATCAGATGCACGGGGCCTACCTGGGGCCGGAATTCAGCGATCTGGAGATTCTCGGCACCGCAAAAAAATACCAGGCGCCTTACCACCGCTTGGAAACTATTGAGTTATTGAGCACCACCGTTGCCTCTTATCTGGCCCAGGGCAAGGCGGTCGGCTGGTTCCAGGGACGTATGGAATGGGGTCCCCGGGCCCTTGGGAACCGAAGCATCCTGGGCGATGCCCGGAACAAGGAGATGCAGAAACGCCTGAACCTCAAAATAAAGTTCCGGGAGAGTTTCCGCCCCTTTGCCCCTTCCGTCCTCTATGAAGACATCGCGGATTACTTCGAAATGGAAACGCCATCGCCTTATATGCTCCTCATCGCTGATGTTCAGAAGCAGCGGCGCTATCCCCTGCCCCCGGATTACCATCAGATGCCCATCCGGGACAAGCTCTACTATGTCCGCTCCGATGTCCCCGCCATTACCCATCTCGACTATACGGCCCGCCTCCAGACGGTGCACCGGGAAACCAATCCCCGCTTCTGGGAGCTTCTGAAGGCCTTCAAGGACCAGACGGGCTACGGGGTGCTCGTCAATACAAGCTTCAACGTCCGGGGGGAACCCATTGTCTGCTCCCCCGAGGATGCCTACCGCTGCTTCATGCGGACGGATATGGATTATCTGGTCGTGGGAGACTTCATCTTCGCCAAGACGGAACAGCCACCGTGGCAGGAGAAAATCGACTGGCAAGAGGAGTATGGCCTGGATTAAGATATCCTCCCCTTCAAAGGAGGGCTAGGGTGGGGCTTATTGTTGAATCCCCACCAAATATTTATTTGAGGTGAAAGAAAAAAATGGAGATTCTAAGAGACTTCTGGGGATTTCTGAAGGAAAGAAAAAAATGGTGGCTCCTGCCCATGATCATCATGTTGCTGCTCATGGGCATCCTCATCATGTCGAGTGGATCCGCCGTGGCCCCCTTCATCTATACCCTGTTTTAGGCGAGGGATTATGGAACTGGATCGTCTTGCCACATCAAAAACCATCAGCGTCCTGACCCTGGCCGTCCTGATTGCCTATGTGATCTTCGGCGCCCAGTGGCTATTGTGGATTGCCCTGCTTTTAACCCTGGGGAATGCCTTCGAAAGCCGGTTCACCACCGCCCTCGCCCTTTACTGGATGAAGTTTGCCAACCTTCTCGGGGCCTTCAATTCCAGGGTTATCCTTACGGTGACCTTCTATCTAATCCTTACCCCCCTTGCTTTTGTTTACCGAATCTTCAACCGCCCCCTCGTGGATCACTTCCGTGCCAACAAAAGGCAGAGCTACTTTGAAGACATAAATAAGACTTACAGCCCGGTGGATTTTGAAAAGACGTGGTAAAAGGCCATTCTCGGGGTCAGGCTTACTTATT
>JANXZC010000004.1 GCA_025355725.1 Syntrophus sp. (in: bacteria) | reverse complement strand
CAGGATGAGGCTTTGTCCGCACCGGGGGGCCAGATAGCACACACCCGGGGCCACTTTCGCCCAGGCGCCCAGGCTCCATTCGAAATTCATCACGAAGACGCTGCCGACGTCCTTTCTGATCCACTCATTGAAGATAGCGATGAGGAATTCACCGTATTGCTCCGGCTGCACGCTCCAGGGGGTTGCGGCCGTTGACGTCCCTTGACACGTGAGAGACGGCGGAGCGGCGAGCGCGATGCCCAGTTTTCCCGCCTCGAAATCAGGTTCTCTTTCAACGACGGGAATGAACTGGATGAACTGCACGCTGTGTTCTTTGAAGAAACGGTATACTTCCAGGGGATGCTGTGCGCTCTCACGATTCACGGTGGCCAGAACGTTTACTTCCACGCGGTGACGCCGCAGCAGCTTCAGTGCCTGCAGAACACGGGCCCCCGTTGGGCGCCCGTCATGATTCACGCGATAGACATCATGGATCTTTTCCGGTCCATCCAGGCTCAATCCGACCAGAAAATTGTTCCGGGAAAGAAACGCACACCAGGCCTCATCCAGAAGCGTTCCATTGGTTTGAAGCGTATTCCGGATCTGCTTTCCCGCCTGATATTTTTTCTGATAATCCAGAGCCCTCTCAAAAAAATCAAGGCCCGCGAGAGCCGGTTCGCCGCCCTGCCAGTCGAAGACGACGGCAGGGCCGGGCTGGGAGCCGATATATTCCCGGACGTAAGCTTCGAGAACTTCATCCGGCATGAAAAAATCCCGGTGTTCGGGGAAAAATGTTTCTTTCTCCCGATAGAAACAATAGGCGCAGCGAAGATTGCAACGTGGCCCGACGGGCTTGGCCATCAGGTGAAACCCCTGCTTGCGGCCATTTTCCTGATCGGAGACGGTTTGATTCTTTTTCTTCATATCGACCGGCAACAAAACACCTCTTCCCGGATTCTGGGCCCCGACTAGACGATGACGGAAGCTTCCTGCCGGGCAAGTTCCGTTTTCAACTGCGTATTTTTCGCACTCAGTTGCCCGGCTGTTAAGCCGGGCACGATCACATCCGCACGCACTTCGCCTGTTCTGAAATTCACAAGATTGGTCTGTTCGACCGGGTCCACAGTCAGGCAGTAGAGTTCCCATTCGTCCGGCTCAACGCCGTTCGGGTCCACATAGTGAACGATCTTCCAGCTTCCGGTGCACAGGGCCCGCACATGATTGGGCTGCCGCACCGGTCCGGAAGCCAGGAGATATCCCTGGGCGATCCGTGCCTCGACGTTCTCGATATATTTGTCATAGAGGGCCTGTTTGGCTTTGCTGGGGCCGAGTTCCGTTATCGTGTCGTTGCTCATAAAGAAAACGCCGGGACGCGGTTGTCCGTCGGGCCCGAGAATGTTCCCCACGCTTGCCCCCTTAACCTGTGACGACAGGTTCGCTCCCGGAAAGGGCTTCACTACGGATTGGCCGTGAATGGCCTTCATTTTGCCGTGCAGCAGCGGTTCATTTTGTCCGGCGAGGGCCAGCACCGTCGGCAG
This sequence comes from Syntrophus sp. (in: bacteria), assembly GCA_025355725.1. Lineage (GTDB taxonomy): Bacteria > Desulfobacterota > Syntrophia > Syntrophales > UBA8958 > UBA8958. The sequence goes on along the minus strand of JANXZC010000004.1, from coordinate 3,624 downwards.
GAGATCAATGGAGCTCGTGGGCTGAAGGATCTCCCTCATATTCTGTTTGTCGGCATTCACCAGAGGGGACGATATCACCAGCGGCACTCTGACCGTTTCTTCGTAGGCGTTGTGCCATTTCTGAATCATGCCGCCGTGCGCCCCCGTCATATCGCCGTGATCGGCCAGGAAAACAACGATCGTATTGCCGGCCAATCTATTCTCATCCAGCGCCTGCAGGATCTTCCGGATTTGCAGGTCCGCAAGATAGTGGCAGTAGAAATAAAACTGATTGTAGCTGATTGACCAATCCTGGGCGTACTTTCCCTGGAGCTGAAAGGGAAGAGGCGATCGATAAGGAGACCCCTCAAGTCCGTCATTCGTGTTGCTCTCAATGGCCAGTCCCCACTTCAGAGCGTAGTCTTTCTGACAACTGGGCTTTTCGTCCAGGGATTCCGCATAGGTTCTGGGCAGGACGCTGTTTGCCTGGGGGAAATTGCCCGGGTTCAAATCGACCTGGAACTTTCTTTGCACGACCACTCCGTCGTCTACGGTCTGCACGGTACCGATGCGGCTTTGTTCGCCCATGGCCGGGATGGACGGCGGCGGATAAACCGGCGGGAACGGCGGAACGGCCGGCGGCAGCGTCCATGGCACAACGCCGGTGTCTCCGGGCGCCTGCCAGTTGACCGGCCAGGCGCTGATATCATGAGGATTTACCAGCGAACCCACGGCAAACCAGGGAGTCATGGACGTATCCGTCCCTTTTTCCTTAAGAAAATCTCCGATCTTTTCGGTGAAGATGACATCGCGAAACACCCCGAGATTGTCGGCGGTTCCGCCATGAGGTTCGGGATAGGAACTGGCCCAATCCGAAAATCCCCAGCGCTCAAGATAATCGGTTGATTCGTCAGCCTCGGACACGTGCCACTTTCCAAAATAGTGGGTGGTGTATCCCGCGGCCCGGAACCAGTCACCGACGGTCGGAACGCCTTCGGGATCAAGAAAGGGCACGTCATCAGTAGTCTTGTAAAGACCGTCCGTCTGGTCCACGCCGGTTACGGTCGGATACTGACCGGTCATGATGCAGGCTCTGCTGGGTACGCAGGCGGCGGACGCCGTATAATGTTTTCTCAGGATAACGGCGTTTTGCCGCAAACGTAATAAACCGGGGAAAAACGGCGCAAACGGATTATCCGCAGAGAGCGGCTGAAAACCGAGAATCTCTTTCAATCCCTGAGCCGCACCTTCATCAGGTCCGTATCCCTCCGGCGGAGTCTGCATTTGATCCACGATCAGCAACAAGACATTCGGGTTAATCGGATTGCTCGAATTGGAACCGGAACAGCCGGGGATTGTGCCAATCGCTCCGGTCAGTGCAGCGACGGCAAGAATTTTAGGCGGCGTGCTGATGAATTCTCTGCGGGTAAGCTCTTTCATAAAGGTCGTTCCATCAGTTGATAGATGAGGTGAGATGCGTCGTTTGTTCGTAAGTCTTCAATCGCTCCAGCGTGATTTGCGGCTGTATATCAATACCTCTGATTGGTAGTGATTGTCAAGCTGAAATTCCCTTTTAACCGCCGGACGGACGGCTGCGGCTGGTTCCGTGAGTACAAGAAGCGCCGGTACGGCGGGTTAAGAGGGCCGAAGAGAATACCCGCAAGGGGAATAAGCCCCGCCGTCTTCGGGCCGCAGTTGAGTTAGTGGAGCGCACCTGCAAGCAATCAAATTATCGGCAAAAATCTTGACAATTTGCCGATAATTTGTATATTGGCACCATGAGGCTTAAGAAAGATAAAGACACGCTATCCCAATACTTTCAAGACCGGGAGTCGTTTACCACCAACGATGTGTCCGATTTCTTCGCAAAAACGCTTCCCGACATCAAAAGGACAACGGTCAACTGGCGGATTTACGAGCTGGTCCGGCAAGGTTCATTAAAAAGAATTGGCCGCGGGATGTATGCACTGGGCCAGGCAGATTGCTTTTTGCCCGTCCCGACGAAAAAACAGCAGACTATTTCTGCCCGGTTAAAAAAGCAATTCCCCCTGATCACCTTCAGCTGCTGGCATACATCTGCATTGAAAGAGTTTTTTCAGCATATGACTGGCTATGATTTCCTATTGGTCGAGGTGGAACGCGAAGCCGCCGATGCCGTTTTCCATTTTGTCAAAGAAATCCATCAAAACACTTTTAAAGAGCCGTCTCGGGAGATCATGGAGAATTTCGTCTTGGTCAGCAGGGATGCCGTGATTGTCAAATCCCTGGTCAGCGAAGCGCCCCTTCAGGAGGCGGATGCCTCAACCCTCCCAACCATCGAAAAGATTCTTGTGGATCTCGTTGCCGACTCGGAAATCTTCTTTTTTTTGCAGGGCCATGAACTGCTCAATATCTTTGAAAGCGCGCTGGGGAAATATACCGTGAACACCGATCGATTGCTCCGCTATGCAAAAAGAAGGAATAAAAAAGAAGGGTTGCAAAAGATATTGAATCAAATAAACGGCAACAATTAATGAATAGTGCCGGTAATTGGATATGATCGCCAAAGACTCGTTGCAACCCGAATGGATTCAGAAGGTCTCCGCCGAGAACCGGAAAGCCGACAAGATTCTGGTTGAAAAGGTTATTCGCGCCCTGCTGCTTCTGGAGGGACTGGTGGAATCGGGCCTGCCCTTTGTCTTTAAGAAATACTTCCTTGACAATAGAACGTTCGTTCTACTATAAATCATTCCTTCGCAGTTAATTTATCATTTCCAGTGAGGTAGATATGGCATTGCTGGCAGCCTCATACCACCCCCGCCGCCCGCAAGATTCTGATTATTATCACTGCGTCGAGGATTATTTCGAGACTTTTGTTCAATCCTATGATGAACACTTCTCCAGGCAGTACGGATTCTGGCGGCCTTATATCGAAAAGGTGATCTATCGTTATCTTGACTGCGGCGCTCTGCAACATGGCTTTGCCCGCGTCAAATGCAAAGACTGCGGCCACGAATACTTGCTTGCCTTCTCGTGTAAAAGAAGACATTTCTGCCCATCCTGTCACCAGAAGCGCGTGGTGGAATTCGGGGAATGGCTCTGCCTGGACGTTCTCAAGAAAATTCCTCACCGTCATTTCATCTTTAGTATCCCAAAGATTCTTCGTCGCTACTTTCTGTATGATAGGAAGCTTCTTGCCGCCCTCAGCCGCTGTGCATGGGAATCCCTGAAGGTCTTTCTCCGGCATTCAGTGCCTGAAACTGATTCCATTCCCGGCGCCGTCATTGCCATACAGACGTTTGGCGACTTGCTGGGTTTCAATCCTCACTGCCACATTCTCGTTACGGACGGCTGCTTTTATGGCGAAAAGGGCATGTTCCGCGTCGCCCCTCCTCTTGAACTGAAAAAGCTCGAGGCCATCTTCCGGCACAAGGTATTCAGGATGCTCCTGCACAGGGGAAAGATAACGAAAGAGATGATTGCCATGCTCTCGACCTGGCGGCATTCCGGCTTCAACATCTTCTGCGGCAACCGCATATCTCCAAAGAAAGATTCGTCCATGGAGAACCTGGCCCGCTATATCATCCGGGCCTCTTTCTCCCAAGAGCGCATGCACTATCTGGAAAAAGAAGGAACGGTCGTCTATCGCTCCAAAGCCGGAAAGGA
>JANXZC010000155.1 GCA_025355725.1 Syntrophus sp. (in: bacteria) | reverse complement strand
TTGCCGATGTAAATGCCTACGTGACCGACGGAAGCCCTTCTGGTGTTGAAAAAGACGAGATCCCCTTCCGTTAATTCTCCCTTGGCGACCTTCATTCCGACCCTGGCCTGTTCTCTTGCCGTGCGGGGAAGATTCACATCGAAGAACTCATAGATTTTTCTGACAAAGCCGGAGCAGTCCAACCCTTGAACAGAGGACCCTCCCAGCCGGTAGGGAGCGCCGAGAAAGCCTTTGGCAACCTTAACGACGAGGTCACGCTCCTCCGGGTCCCTCCACTTCCCCAGCGGATTCTCCGAATACTGAATCTCTCTCTCCAGTTCGGCGCTCTTCTCTATGACCGGATTTTCATCGGAAAGCAGATCTTCTTCGTCGTCAATTTCGCTGAATTCAGGTGGGGCAGTCTTTTTTTGCCTAAACTGCCGCGCCTCGCTGTCAGGCGCGGACCCAACCAGGGCAAGCTTTTGACCGGTGCGAAGCTTATTCTTCTGGAGGTGATTCAGCGCTTTGAGGTCGCTGATGGATAGACCCGTTCTCTTCGCAATTCCATAAACCGTGTCGCCCTTTTTAACTACATAGAACTGAACGGCTTTCTGTGGTTGTGATTTCGTCCCTTTTGCTAGCTTTCGAGAACCATCGGTGGGAATAACGAGCGATTCCCCCCGCTTTAAGGCGTTTCCTTGCAGTCCGTTGGCTTCTTTGATGCTCTGGGTCGAAACCCCGTATTTTTTTGCGATCCGGGCGAGGCTGTCGCCTCTTTTTACCTTGTATTGCTGGTCTGCATACCCATCTGTACAGATCAGCAATGTAAAGAACAGGACACTCAGTCCCATCCACAGGAAAATCCGCCGTTCGATCATGAGTACCTCCTTATTTGTAATTCGGGGGTTGCTTCATTTATTAACGGTGCACAGATTTAGATGATGGATGATAAACCGTACACAAGAATCGAGGCACCCTTGTACAAGAAAAATTCCCCCAAGTCAAAATATTTTTTCACTGGGCAAATTGCACCTCCCTGTTGTCGTTTCCGCAACGATTCTGAGCGGAAACATGGTTCCAACTACTTTAAGAATCATATTGCCGTCGGGGATGGCAGCGGGTTATGCAATTACCTTCCTTGAAAAATAGAACGATGTAGTTTATGTAAATCGCCATGTTGAAAAAGTTGATTTTCATAACGCTCATTGTTCTGATTGGGGCGCTGTCTCTTAACATCGGTTATTATTTCCTGTTCCCCGATGTCGCCGCCCTTGGAAAGGCCAATCCCAAGAAAACCGCTTTCATGGAATACCGGGAAAAGGAATGGCAGCGGGACGGGAAAAAGAAGAAGATCCAGCAGCGGTGGGTCTCCTTGTCCCAGATCTCACCGTATGTCGTCAAGGCCGTTATCATAGCCGAGGACGACAAATTCTGGAATCATGAGGGATTTGATTTCGAGGCCATGCAGAAAGCCATCGAGAAAGACATCAAGAAGAGGAAATTCAAAGTTGGCGGGAGCACCATCAGCCAGCAGCTTGCCAAGAATTTATATCTTTCCCCATCGAAGAATCCCATCCGTAAGGTCAAGGAAGCCATCCTTACCTGGCGGATCGAGGAGCATTTGTCTAAAAAACGCATCATTGAAATCTACCTGAATATCGCCGAGTGGGGCGACGGCGTTTTTGGCATCGAAATGGCTGCCCGCACCCACTTCGGGAAATCGGCCGCCGCCTTGAATGCCCAGGAGGCGGCAAGACTGGCAGCAGTGCTCCCTAATCCCCTTAAGTTCAATCCTAACGCAACGTCCCGCTATGTCTCCGGTCGTGCCGAGCGGATTTATCAGATCATGGTCAGAAGAGGCATTGTCATTCCCGAATATGAAGATGTGATGAAGGATGGGACCGACCTGGGGGTGCAGCTGGAAAAGCAGGATCCCGAAGCCATGAAAAAATTGGAAAATCAGGTGAACATCTGGAAGAAAGAAGCCGCCGAGGCATCCCGCAAGACAGAATTGCCGGTTCAGGAGAAAGGCAGTAGGGAATCTGATCGGGATTGACAGATAAACCATCAAATGCTACAAGTCCGCTCATAAAAACACAACCGGGAGTGAAAATGGCAGACGTATACAAGGCGGTCAAACTGACGGACAGGGTCTACTGGGTTGGAGCCATCGACTGGACGATCCGTGACTTTCACGGTTATACCACCCACAGGGGAAGTACATACAACGCCTATCTGATTATGGCGGACAAGATAACCCTGGTGGATACGGTCAAGGCGCCTTTCAAAGAGGAACTTTTGAGCCGCATTGCCTCGGTAGTGAATCCGAAGGATATCCAGGTCATTGTATCCAACCATTCCGAAATGGATCATTCGGGCTGCCTTGCCGATATGATCAAGCTGGTCGAACCGGAAAAAGTTGTCGCCTCAACCATGGGGGCCAAGACCCTGCAGGACATCTTACATCTGGACCAGGAGATAATAGCCGTAAAGGACGGGGAACAGCTTAGTCTTGGCAATATGAACCTCCGTTTCATGGAAACCAGGATGCTCCATTGGCCCGACAGTATGTTTTCCTATCTCCCGGAGGAAGAGATCCTCTTTTCCCACGATGCCTTTGGGATGCACCTGGCTTCTGCCGAACGCTTCGACGATGAGATCGATCCCGCTATCCTCCAATATGAGGGGGCGACCTACTTTGCCAACATCCTCCTCCCCTATTCACCCCTGGTAACAAGGTTGCTTGGACGGGTTGGATCTTCAGGGATGACCTTAAAATACATTGCCCCCGATCATGGACCTGTCTGGCGCAAGGACATTGGAGGGATCATCGGGAAATACGGCGAATGGGCGGTTCAAAGGCCGACCCGTAAGGCCGTCGTTGTTTACGGCACCATGTGGCACAGCACGGAACATATGGCCAGGGCGATCAGTGAGGGACTTGCGAACGGCGGTGCGATTGCCAGATGCATGTCCCTGGACGTTTTTCATCGCAGTGACGTCGCCTACGAAATCCTCGACGCCGGCGCCCTGGTGATGGGTTCCTCAACCCTCAATAACAACATGCTTCCCCAGGCTGCCGACGTGTTGACCTATCTGAAGGGTCTCCGGCCGGTGAATCTTATGGGAGCATCTTTCGGTTCTTACGGCTGGAGCGGCGAGGCGCCGGGACAGATTACGGATATTTTGAAGGAGATGAAAATAGAAGTGACGGCTGAACCCATCAAGGTTCAACATGTGCCCCGGGAAAATGATCTGGCCCGCTGCTATGCCCTGGGGGAGGATATAGCCTTGCAATTGAGAAGAAATAAGGAGGTTGCATGAAAAAGTCGAAAGGATCGTCCATTGTAATGTTGGCGTTGGCTTTTCTGATTGCCGGGACCTTTGCTGCTCAGGCGGAAAAGGCTATTCCGGACAAGGTCATTGGAGCCGGTGCAAACTGGGGCAACGGTAAGGTCTATTTCTTTAAAGGCGACCGCTACGTGCGTTATTCCGCGAAGCCGGACATGGCCGAAGATCTCATGGGAGACAGGGCCGATCCCGGCTATCCAAAAATCATCAACAATGAAACGTGGCCGGGGCTGAACTGGACGGATATTGACGCCGTGGTCTTTATGGGCAACGGTAAGGTTTGTTTTTTTAAAGGAAAAGAATACATCCAGTACGACATCAATGCCGACAAGGCCGATCCGGGATACCCGAAACCCATCAATGATCAGACATGGCCGGGGTTGAAATTCACCGACGGCATTGACGCGGCGGTGAATTGGGGCGACGGCAAGATCTTTTTTTTCAAGGGCGGCGAATATATACGTTATGGTATTTCAAAGGGGCGGGCCGACTTCGGCTACCCCAAACCGATTGGAGAACGTAACTGGCCGGGAATGATCTGGACCGACGGCATTGACGAGGTAGTGAACTGGGGCAACGGAAAGGCCTATTTTTTTAAGGGCAATGAATATATACGCTATGATATTCAGGATGACAGGGCAGACCCTGGTTATCCGAAAATGGTAAACCGGCAGACTTGGCCGGGGCTAATAAATTGGTGATAGTTACGCAGGGAGGAGACTTATAAGAATGGGAAAATACGTTTGCAATATTTGCGGTTATGTTTATGACCCTGCGGAGGGTGATCCAGACGGCGGGATTGCTCCGGGGACGACGTTTACGGATCTGCCCGATGACTGGGTTTGTCCGATCTGCGGGTCGGGGAAGGACGAATTCGTCCCCGAATAGAGACGGTATTCATATCAAGGGGAGCTGGTTATGGATGAGTTGAAGAAGGCTTTGTATGAGGCCTATGTAGGTGAAGCAAAAGCGGCGTTGCGCTTGAAGGTCTTTGCGGACAAAGCTAAAAAGGAAGGCTACTCGCAGATTGCCAAGCTCTTCGGTGTTATTTCCTTTTCTGAGGAGATACATGGGACCCGGGCGCTGAAACTGCTCAAGGAAGTAAAATCGACGGAAGAGAATCTTGCGGAAAGCTTTGAATCGGAACAGAAGGTTGCCGGCGTCGCTTATGACGAGTTCATAAAAATGGCGGAACGGGCAGGCAACAAGGCGGCGGTCCTTCACTTCAGCCAGAGCCGGGATGTGGAAGAGGTTCATGCCAAACTCTACAAAGAGGCGATGAACCACTTTCTCGAGGAACGGGAAACAACCTATTATGTATGCAAGGTATGCGGTTTTGTATCCGATGGAGTACTGCCCGATGAGTGTCCCTTCTGCGGCGCCAAAAAGGAGCAGTTTGAACATTTCGGATAACAGGTTGAGGATAGATTTGAAATCTGACCCCCCTCAGAAGAGGAGCGATAATGAAGGGACTAATCGTCCGCTGGTTGATTCTGACCATTGCCATTCTGTCTGCCGCCTATTTTATCAAGGGCATTTCCGTAAGTAGTTTCGCAGCCGCCTTTTTTGCCGCCGCTGTGCTTGGAATTCTGAACGCCCTGTTCAGACCCCTTCTCATCCTCCTCACCCTGCCCATAAATATCCTGACTCTGGGCCTCTTCACCTTTGTCATCAATGCAGCCCTTCTGAAAATCACCGCCGCCCTCATTCCCGGATTTGATCTCCATGGCTTCTGGCCTGCCGTTCTCGGCGCCCTTGTCATCAGTATAGTCAACTGGCTCCTTCACGTCCTCATTGCCGATTCCGGGAAATGAAGAGCCAGGGATCTGAAACGGATAACAGGGCAAAGGTGGCAGGCGATCTGACTCCGGCGATGAAGCAGTACATGGAGCTGAAGTCTCGTTATCAGGACAGTATCCTGTTTTTCAGAATGGGAGATTTTTATGAAATGTTTTTTGAGGATGCTGTCATTGCATCGAAGATTCTCGAGATTACTCTTACCTCAAGAAACAAAAATAAAGAGGGTAGCATCCCTCTTTGCGGGTTTCCCTATCATGCCGCGCCTACCTATATTGCCAAGCTGATCGAAAAGGGGCGTAAAGTCGCCATATGTGAGCAGATTGAAGATCCGAAGCACGCCACGGGTGTCGTTAAGAGAGACGTTGTCCGGGTCATAACGCCGGGCCTGATGGTTGATCCCAACCATCTGGATGCCACGGAGAATCATTTCATCGCCTCCTTAGCGGTTGAAAAGGGGAACTTCGGCCTGGCGTTCATGGACATTTCGACGGGAGAATTCCGGGTGATGGAGTTTCAGGACCGGGACATGTTCCTGGCCGAAATAACTGGGCTGCGATTCCGGGAAATCATCATTCCCGACGATTTTCAGGATCAGGCCCTGTTAAAGGTCCTTTCCCGGAACGAGCATATAGCCGTCATCAATTCCTTTCCCCGTGACTATTTTGACCGGGACGAATCGCTCCAGCGCCTGGGTAACTATTTTCCTCAGGATAATCTTGCCGAGGTCGCCATCGAAAGCCGTCCGGCCATCATCGGGCCGGCCGGGGCCATT
>JANXZC010000085.1 GCA_025355725.1 Syntrophus sp. (in: bacteria) | reverse complement strand
ATCTATCACTGCCGGATTCTCCCCATTGCCGCGACCGGGGATAGCCTCTTCTTCGACATCTGGATTTACGATGTGAAGGGGGGGGTGCGGGAGGCGATCCGGGGGGTGGAAATGAAGGAGATTTTCCCCGGTCGGATTATGCCCCCCCGCTGGGTCCAGACAGAAGAGGCAGCGCCGTTGGCCGCTATACGGGGGCAGTGCCGGGCCGTTGCGGTTGTCGATCGGCGGACGATGGCGGATTTCTCCGCCCTGGCCCTGACGGCGCCGGAGGGTGAACGCCTGGAAAAAATGGGGAAGAAACGGCAGACAGACTTCCTGGCGGCGCGTCTTGCCCTGAAATTCCTATCCCGGAAGCTGGCCGGCGGCGACATGGCGACGCCGGCATCGGTCATTCACACGGTGTCGCCCGACGGGATTCGTCCCCGTTGTATCGTTGCGGGAACCAATGATCCTGTTTTTTGTTCCCTCTCCCACGACTCGCGTTTTGCCGTTGCCGTGGCCGGAGATGGGGAAATCGGCGTGGATGTGGAACGGGTGTCAGACAGGGTGCTGAAGGCCGGACGCATCTTTATGAGCGCGGAAGAGCTGGCCCTGACAAAAGGGTCACCCCTCGGGATCGTCCCGGCATCGATCCGGGTCTGGTCCATAAAAGAAGGAATAGCCAAGGCCACGGGCCGGCCCCTCGCCGAATCGTGGAAGAAGGTGAAGATCGAACGCATTGAGCGATACGTGAGCCTTCTGACCGTTGAAGGGGTGCGGTACAAGGCCTTTCACGACACCGTCGATAATCATATTTTCACCGTGGTAAAGCCTGAAATGCCGGAGGTCGAAGGGACATGAAGCTGGCAGTCCTCCTGGCAGGAGCATACCTGGCCGGATCGGTCAACTTTTCTATCCTCCTGTTCAGGATCATGGGACGGGATGACCCCCGGCGCCAATTCAGTGGGAACGCAGGGGTCACGAATGTCTATCGCCAGGCAGGGATGTTTTGGGCTGCGGTCGTTCTGCTCCTTGATATCGGGAGGGCGCTCGGGGTTTGCTGGGCGGCGCTGCATATGCTTTCCCTCGAAGTTGTTCCCTTGATGGGCCTTGCCTTTATCATCGGCAACCGCTACCCCTGCCTTCACCAGTTTCGCGGCGGGAAGGGCGTGGCCGGCTATCTGGGGTTTACCGCCCTGATCTCCCCCATATCAGCGGGCATCTCGGTGCTCGTCTGGGTCGTCGTATATGGGATCGTCCGGATACCCTTTATCGCTTCGTTCTTGATGACCGCCGTCCTTGCCCTTGGCACGATCAACGCCTGTGGCTTTCGAATGGAGGCGGTTGGGGGAACCGTGGTCACGGTCCTTTTCATCTTCAACAACCATCGGCAAAACGTAGCTGCTTTTTTTCAGGGAGGCGTCGAGGGGGCGAAAATACCGTCACCGCCGGGTTCGTCCCAAGAAAACAAATCGGCTGAATAACTTTTCTTGCCACAGCCACAATTATCAACTATATTGCCCGGCAAGTGGCCGTGACCGGTTTGATTACAACGGCCGCTTTTGTATTTGTATAACCTCAAAGTAAATTTTCTGTCTCTCGGGAGACAAAAAAGGGGGGAGAATGACAACTGAGGATGACGAACAAAATCAGCTCATGACCCACGATACACTTTGGAATCAGATCGCCTGGACGATTTACAAAGTCGATGATCAGGGTAAATATAAAATGACCCTGGAAGGATATGATGACCATTTAGTCATGACGGTGCCCTTTGCCGATGCGACTCAAGAGGAGGCAGGGGAGGCAAAACAACGTGTCTTGAGAAATGAATCATCTCCCCTAGAATATTTTATGTACAAAAGATTGCTCGATCCAAAATCTCTTGCCCAGGCTATGGGCATTGCAGTATGGCGATTGAAGAGACACTTCAAACCCGAAGTATTCAAAAAACTGGATCAGAATAAGTTGGAGGAATACGCAAAGATATTCAATGTTCAAGTGGACGATCTCATAAACTTCAGGGAGGATGCATAATTGAAAGTCAAGGATCGATATGAGCATAGAACTTATGCACATTGCGAAACAGGTGCGATAGCCTCACTTTTAAGGCATCATGGCCTGGAGATATCCGAGCCAATGGTTTTCGGGCTTGCCAGTGGATTGATGTTTGCTTTTCTGCCTTTTGTCAAGATGATGGGTGATATGCCGATTGTCGCCTACCGCAGCATTCCCAAATCAATCATTGGCGGGATTCAAAGGCGTCTTGGTGTAAAATTCGAAGCCAGGAAATACCGGAATGAAGCAAAGGCCATGGAGGATCTTAGTGATCTGGTCGATAAAAAGCAGGTTGTCGGGGTTCAGGTATCAATTTTTTGGCTTCCCTATTTTCCTAAGGAAATGAGGGTTCCCTTCAATGCTCACAACATCGTCATCTTCGGCAAAGAAAACGGTGAGTATCTGGTTAGTGAACCGGTTATCGAAGAGCCCGCACGGATAAAACCGCAAGATTTGCAAAGTGCCCGCTTCGCAAAGGGTATCATGGCCCCGAAGGGCTTTATGTATTATCCGACCTATGTTCCGGAAAAAGTCGACATCAATTCCCTGATCTTGAAATCGATCAAGCGGACGAATTTCATGATGCTGAGCGCCCCAACCCCCTGCGGGGTCCGGGGGATATTTTATCTCGCCAATTACATCGAAAAGCTCGGGGGAAAAAAGAGTGAAAAATATATAAGATCGCTCTTGGGACACATTACCCTTATGCAGGAAGAGGTCGGCACCGGCGGGGGCGGATTTCGCTACATGTATGCCGCATTTCTGGAGGAGGCTTATGAACGTCTGGAGATACCTCTATTGCAGGAGGCCTCGAGAAAAATGACGGAGACAGGCCATCTCTGGCGCAACTTTGCCTTGGTTTGCGCGAGAACATTTAAAAGAAAAGACAGCGAGATCGATCTGCCCCATATTGCCAATCTACTCAGGATGGCCGGCAAGGCAGAGAAAGAAGTCTACCTGACCCTTCGTAAGATTTCATAAGAGAGAAAGGAAGGGTATTGTCGCAGTTCTTCAGTACCGATCAACTTCGATGACAGCAAAATGACCGCGCTGGTCCCTGTTGATATGCAACAGGGTTTTTCCATGAAAAAGCATTATGAACAGGCCCAAACCGCAGGCCGTGGCTGAGCCTGAATATCCATAGTCACAGAGGTAATCAAACTCGGCAAGGGGATGTAAAATTTCCTTCATCGCGGCGGCTTCATCAGCATCAATGAGGGCGCCGAAAGAAACGACGTCTACATTCGATTTTCCTCGTTCTGTTATCCATTTTATACATGCGTGTCCGTCGCTAAACGACCTGATCTCTGAAAATTCCCCACAGGCGCCATCCTTCACGGACTTAACATAAAGCCAGCCGCTCCCGTTAACCATCTTAAAGACGCGATCGGTTTGTTCTTCCAGGGCAATTCGTGAAAGGAGGGCCTCATCCACGCCGCCGATCAGGGCGTTCTCTGTCGCGCCCAAGGCAAAATCCACCTGCAGGAGCTCCAGCCCCCTTTCAAAGGAAAGGTGCTGGCTGGAGACCATGATGTTGCGGCCCCGGACGCCCAGGTTCCGTGCAAGATAGAAAGCAGCGGTATTGCTCATTGTATTGATGAATCCAAATGGTTTAGGGAGAGACCCGGCCGTATATATTTCATCGAGAACCGAAGCGGTCTCACCAAGGTTGCCGTGCTCCGTTGTGAGGTAGATGGCTGTATCAAAATCAAGGACGTGATTATGGACACACTGACGGGCGCCAAGCAGGGTAAGAAGGATGAATCTGTTTACCCTGCGGAAATTTTCCTCGGTGTAGCTGCTAAGCTTTTCTTTCAAGAAAATTGGGTCCGTGTTTTCCCCACCGATAAATGATGAGGCGCTGTGAATATACATTTCGCTCATTCCCTGTCGCCCTTATTGGAGATGATAAGGGTCGTGCAGTTGCCGCCGAACCCAAAATAGTTGAGCATAAATATACCCTCACCGGCTTCCATGTTTTCCGTTAGGGGCGTCAGATTCAATTTATCATCCACTTCCCGAAAGCCCGGTGTGGAGGGAACAAATCCCGTCTTTACCGATTCTGTGAAAAGGATCAACTCGTTGACGCCACAGGCGCCCACGGTGTGACCAATAAAAGGCTTGAGGCATGTCACGGGGGGCATCTCACACCCGAAGGTCACCCTCATGGCGGCACACTCGGTCCGGTCATTGTTTTCCGTTCCCGTGGCGTGGGCCTTGACGGCGCATATGTCCCCGGGGAGAATCCCCGCCTGCCTGAGCGCCCTGTTCATCGTTTCCGCAACGGCAAACCCTTCTTCGTCATGGCTGGTGACGCTGTAAGTGTCACAGAGATTCGCTCCGCCAAGGTGCATGAAATCTCCGGTCTTTCTGCGTTTCCCTTCCAGTATGACCGCTCCGCAAGCCTCGCCGAGGATCAGTCCGTCACGGGTTCTGTCAAAGGGTCTGTAGTCCGTCTCGGCAATGGATTTCAAGGCTTCAAACCCGTAAAAACCGAGGTTGTTGAACAGGTCGTAGCCCACAACCAGAGCCCTCTCTATCAGCCCCTCCTCGATCATGGCTGCGGCGTAGAGCAAGGCGTTGGCGCTCGAGGTGCAGGCCGTGGCAAAGGAATAGCAGTTACCCCTTATCCCGAACCTCTCCACGATGGCGCCGGCAATTTTTCCATACCCATAGGATGACCGGAGGAAGATCCCCGAAACAGTTGAAGATGACTTGCGGTGGCTGCCCTCAAACACGGGAACGTCCATGGATGTGGAGCCGAAAAACACGTTCATGTCCCTGATCTCCGTTCTGTCCAAGCCGGCATCGAGGAAAGCGCGCGACACCGCAGAGAAGAGAACCTCATAGAAATATGCCTCGGAGCGGTTATGTAGCTTATCCGTAACATTCCGTTCTATGAGATAATATGGTTTGGTATAAGGCAGGGAGGCAAGGGTAAAGGGGACACGTTCAAGCCTTATTCTCTTATGGCGGACAGCGTCTACAATCTCCTCGAGAGAATCTCCGAGCGAGCAGATCATCGCCTTTCCGGTTATAAACGCCCTTCTTTTCAATCTCTACTCCGGTTGAATAAAGTCAGCAAAGGTGTTTATCGATCTCATCATCCGTCTTGTTTCCTTACTGTCGGTGATGGTGATTTTGTATTTCTTTTCAAGAGCTATAGAAATCTGCAGGGCATCTATGGAGTCCAAAGCGATTTTTGCTTCCCTGCCGAATAGGGGCTCGTCATCGCCAATTTCCCCCGGATCGATTGTAAGATCACACTCTTCAACGATCAGCTCCTTCAGCTCCGTCTTCAATCTGTCATCAAGGGAACCCTTCATCCGTTTCAGACCTCTCTGTGCCTTCGTAATAAAATAAGCGTCATCCCAAGCATGACCAGCCCTAAAGCAATCAGGGACAGGCTTTTGGGCAGGACGTCGGAGACGCCGCCGTTTCGCAGGAAGATATCGAGAAACCCTTCCAGTCCCCAGGACATAGGGGATAAATTGGCAAGGTTCTGCATAAACTCGGGCATTACAAATTTGGGCACCATGAGCCCGCCAAGGGCGCCAAAGATAATATTCATGACAGCTCCGATAGTCGTTGCCTGCTCGGCCGTTCTGGCTATGGAGGCAATAAGGAGCGCCACGGAAATGGCGCTGAAGCTCACGGCGGAGGCGATCAATATAAGCCCAGCCAGTGAATCACCAATAGTAAGAGCGGTGCCGCCGCATAAGGGGACGACATAGACACCAATGGCAATCATAATGATCACCTGGACCGCGTTAATCAGAAGATAGGGGATCATCTTACCCAGGATCAGATAGGAGCTGGATACATTCATGCTCTTAAGGCGCATGAATGTGCCCTGATCTCTTTCTGATATGAAGGTGTTGGATATGGGGACGACGATAAAAAACATGGAAAACACGAGCCATGCAGGAACGCTCTGCTGGACGGCGGAAGGCATCTTGAAAGACTGCCCCCCTTTGTAGACGTATTGGACGTCTATGGGGCTGAGTTTATCCGCCTTCAGGTCCTTCTTGTCGATTCCGGCGAAGGCGAGGAGCTTCTCGATACGACCGATAAAGGCATCCCATCTCAACTTAGACAGCTCTCCGTCCAGGGCGCTTTTTAAAACAAGCTGTGTCTGGACGGGTACCGTGGGATTAACGAGGAGTTCCAAAGGATTTTCATCCTTTCCCTTTCCCTTTTTATTCACGAAGGCGGAGAAGTTCTTTTTGATGATCAGGGTGAACTTGTAGTCCCGGGATAGCATCTGTTCTTTAACGCTCTCCGTGACGGTGTCTTTATCAATGAGGTGAAACCGGAATGTATTGTGTTCTTCCATCGCCTTCAAAAGCGCCGCCGACCGCTTTCCCGCGTCGTGGTTCACCGTGAGGATGTCAATGACAACAGTGCTGTGAAGATCAAACAGATCCTTCATGGCGAGGGTCATGATCAGAATGAAAACAGCAGGCATGACGAAGAGGATAGTTACGGCATGGACGTCCCGAAGGATCAGCAAAAACTCTTTTTTTAAAATGTAAAGTAGTTTTATCATTGTTGATGATACGATTAATTTTCGTCGCGCAATCTGATGTTTGTCAGCTTGAGGAAAAGCTCCTCAAGGTTTCTATGGCCGCAAAGGGCATCGGCGCGTGTCAAGATGTCCTGTGTGGCGCCGTGAAGAATGATTTTGCCCTCATCGATAATGGCGATTTCGTCGGACACCTGCTCAATCTCGTCCATGTAGTGGGACGTATAAATGATTGTCATCTTCCGTTCGCAGTTGATCTTTTTTATCGTCTTAAGGATATAGTTCCTTGATTGCGCATCGACGCCCAGTGTAGGCTCGTCAAGGTACAATATCTCCGGGTCGTTCAGGAGACCTATGGCCATATTCAAGCGCCTTTTCATGCCGCCGGAAAACTTATCCACCCGTTTATTCAAGAAATCTTGCATGCTTCCGATATCGATGCAGAATTCCATGCTCTCCTTCAGTTTCTTTCCCTTCAGATCCCGCAGGGCGCCAAAATATTCCAGGTTTTCCCGGGCCGTCAGACGCGGATAGAAGGCAAGAGTCTGGGGCACGTAACTGCATCTTGATTGGATGGCGCCGATCTCATGGTCGAGATCCATGCCGTTTACAGTTATGCTTCCGCTATCTTTCCTGATCACACCGGTAAGGATGGAGATGAGGGTTGTCTTTCCCGCGCCATTGGGACCAAGGAGCCCCATGATGGAACCCCGTTTTACCGAAAGGGCCACATCTTTGAGGACAGGTTTTTTGTCGTAGGATTTGTAGAGATGTTCAATTTTGATCAACGGCTAACCATTCCCCCGGGCCATACTCTAATTTTTGTCATTGCGGGCAAGAAATCCTTGCCTTCGTTCGGAACGAGAGTTCCAGATATTTCGCCACAGCGTATAGAAGAAATGTCATTATTCGTCAAGGTGAAAGTGCCTAAAACATGCTGTAATTATTGGCTCCATTCCGTTTGCGTGTCAGGCAGAAAGGCCACGGCCCGTGTCTCCGGCCCCATATGCGCGCCCGATGCCGGGGAAAGTTGAAGCGGCGTGCTGATCGTTGCGGCACATCCCATGCGGGTATATGCACCCCCGAACAACCTGTCAGGAGAGTAACTTTCTGAGGAAAAATTGTATGGTGTATCTCGCCAGGGTCCCGATGTAGTGGGGTGCACGCGCAAGCCAGGCGCCAACAATAAAGACCACGTAGGAGAGACCGTAGGTCGTCGGGCAGCCGATGACGGCGATCATCGGTTCCCGTAACCAGACTGCCAGAGCGCTCAAAGCGGCCACTGCCGGCCAGCCGATAACATAACTCAACCCCATCAAGATCAATCCGGCGATTAACCGCGGCGTCGGACGCTCTTTGAATTCTCTTAGATCCGTCGGATTGTCAAGTATCTCGCGGATATATTTTCTCCCGGCAAGGTATTTGGCAACTTTCCTTCGAATCATAAAACCTTATCCCTTGAAACAAGCAAGTTGTTCTGAATCAGGATGCTTTTTCCTGCACGAACGATAACATACGCGAGAGAACCTGGTATGGCCAGGGAAATGAATCCCCGGGAAGAAGTATATGGGCTAAATACACGAGGCCTCCCCTTTCTGCAACGGCTTTTCTGCAACATTGATGGAAAGGAACGTAGTTCGCGATCTCGCTTTTTCCCCATGCCTTCCGCACCCAGGCATTTCTTGACAGGGCACCATGCTCACAGTATAGAGGTAAGATAAGTAAAAAGGCCCTTGATCGAGGATACCGTGAAGAAAGAGACCGATGGCTGGGATTATTTTGACCGCATCTACTGCATCTCTCTGGAAGAGCGTGAAGACCGGCGGCAGGCGGCTGAGGCTTCGTTCTCCACAGTAGGACTGGCCGGGAGAGTTGAATTCGTCCTTGTCAAACGTCATTCCCTAAATATCGAACAGGGAATGTATGAATCTCACATGACCTGCCTGCGTAAAGGCCTGGAAGCCGGCGCAGAGAGGATCGTCGTTTTCGAAGACGACGTCGTTTTTGACCGCTTTGACGCTGAGCGCTTCAAACAATGCACTCAATTCTTGTTGGAACATCCGAACTGGAAAGTGCTGCTTTTGGGGGCCTTAATACGCTCAAGCAGGAGAACTACCAATACGTTTATACAAAAAGTCGGCTACCAGAGCCTTGCACACGCCTATGCCTTAAACAGATCTTACGCTGAAACCCTGGCTTATCAGCCCTGGCAGGGGATTGTCATCGACACCTTGTTTCGGCCTCTGACCGATGACCTCTATGCAGTTTATCCCATGTTTGCGTTTCAAAACGATTTCGCCTCGGACAATGACAACAAATACGCGGGCATTGAGCGCTTCAGGAGATTGTGCGGCGGACTTGAGCGGATTCAAAAGGCAAACGAATTCTATCAGCGCCATAAATTGGGCGTCATTGCCGCCCACATTATTGTTATTTTATCCCTTCTGATCTTTTCCCTCTCCCGATGATGCTCTGCCGTTCCGATTGAATTGACACCATGTGAAGGGCTCGCCGCTTTAATTCTTCCCTGTCTTGAGGATTCGTTCGATTTCTGTCCGGTCATATTTGCCCGACCGTGTCATGGGTATCTCTTCCACAACGGCCAGGCGCTTGGGAACGGCGTAGGCTTCGCTGATCCCGGCAATGCCGCGCCTCACATCCCCTATGTCGAGTCGGGTCGCGACCAGAGCGGCCAGTTCATTCTGCCTCCCCGTTCTTACGGGAAGTGCCATGACCACTGCATCATAAACGCCGGGTATCAGCTTCAGCTTGGCCTGAACGGTGGCCATGTCAACCCTCTTCCCGCCGATCTTGACGATATCGTCCGCTCTGCCGCGCAGGATGAAGCGGCCTTCTCCGTCCGGATCAGCGCAGTCTGCGGTGACAAAGAAACCTTCGCCGTCCCGGGGAAGCGTCGGTGAGAGAAAGTCTGACCGGACGCAAAGGCTCCCGTCACGAATCCTCCAATTGACGGGAGCCATGGGAATCCATGATTCTTGATCCAGAAAACGGCGCCTTGTTGCCACGCCTCCCGTTTCCGTTGAGCCATAAACTTCGATGACATCCACACCTGTTTTTTCCTGAAAATAGAGGGCATCCTCCCCATCCAGCATCCCCGCCGACGAAAAGGCCATCCGCAGCTGGAAGCGCTGCAGGGCGTCATTTTTCAGGACCCGAAAATGAACGGGAACACTGACCAGAACGGTTGCCTTATGTTCCTCTGCGGCTAAAAGGATCTCTTTGGGGAAGGTATAGATTCCAGGGAGAACACGGGCGGAGCTGATCAATGGAATCAGTACGGAAAAGAGCAGACCGTAGATGTGGTAGGGAGGCACGGTTGAGAGAAACAAATCGTCTTTCGTGATGCCGAATGTGTCCGATTGGTAGCGGGCCTCGGCAAGCATATTCCGTGGCGTCTTGGGCCAAATTGCCGGTTTCCCCGTAGAGCCGCCTGTAAACAGAATGAGAAAAGGTTTGTCGGGATCACGAACGGAATCGGTCAGAGCGGCACCCGGGAGCGGAATTGACGCGGTGTCGATTACACGCGGTCCGGGTGGAAAGTCTCCTGAGTCGTCGCCCAGAAAGAAGGTCGGAGAGAGGGCTTCCATAACTTCCTCAAGGGCCTGGCGGGAGCGGCCATAGGGCAGAATAAGAAGTGGGCCGCCGCTGCTGAGAGAGGCGATTAGCGCCGCAGCAAGCAGGGCCTTGTCGTCGCTGCACAGGCATATTGTCGGTTTGCTGACATTCGAAGCCTTGGCGATGTGATAAAGGCCCGCCGCCAAACGATGGATCTCTCTGTATGTACAGCCTCCGAGGACGAATTCTCTGTCCTGATCTGCAGGTAGGGAGAGGAATTCCCGACACCGGTCCGAATTTGTCATGCCGCCTTTTTCAAGTGGACTCGTCAACATAAAATATTTAAATAGTTACCTTTCCCAAGCACTACTTCGCCGCTGAAGACGGCAGGGGCTATGTAGATAATTAATCTTGACATCCCTCAGTTTTTCCCTTTAAGTAGGCCCCGCCTCGTAGCATGATTGGAAGGTTTTGGATATCAATAAATTAAGAGCAAGCTCCAAGACGATATGATGGACATAGAGACCCTCATCCCCCACCGTGACAGAATGAAACTCCTCGATGAGGTTGTAGCCGCAAACGAGGATAGCGCTGTTACATCGGCCAGGGTTTCTGATCGCTGGCCCCTGTGCCGGGGGGACTATGTCGATCCCATCGTACTCATCGAGATTGTGGCGCAGACTGCGGCTGTTTTCATCAGTTGCAAGAAGGGGATTGAAACGGACGGCAGTAGGCGTGGATGGATCGTCGGCATCAAGAATGCTGATTTTTTTGTGGACCGGATTCCTCTGGACACGGTACTCATCGCAACGGTCAAGGATCTGTATCATGTCGACCAGTATAGTGTCTTGGATGGCGAGGTTACCGCAGCAGCAAAGCCGCTGTGCCGCGTCCAAATCCAGGTGTTCCGTGAAATTGATGAAGAAATAGTATGATGAGGGAGAGAGATGTTATGGAGGAAGAACAAATTGCCCTGGTGACCGGCGGCAGTCGCGGCATCGGCCGCGCGATAGCGATTGAACTTGCCTCAGCAGGCTACGGGATCATCTTTACATACAAGTCAAACGATCAGGCTGCCAATGAAACCCTCGACATTATCCACTCAAAAGGGGGGCGGGCGGAAAAAATCCGGTTCGATGTAGCAGACCCTAAGGAAGCAGCTCCCATCATGAATGAGATTATTGCGCAGCACAATAACATCCACATTCTGGTCAACAATGCCGGAATCAATGCCGACGGCCTGTTTATGATGATGGCGGAGGAAGATTGGGATTCCGTCATCCAGACGACCCTCAAGGGATTCTACAATGTGACGAAGCCGATTGTAAAGACGATGGTCAGGAAAAAGAAGGGTTCTATTGTCTCCATATCGTCTGCATCGGCCCTTATGGGCAATAGAGGACAGGCCAACTACGCAGCGGCAAAATCCGGACTGATTGCGGCAAGCCGTGTCCTGGCCGCGGAGGTCGGCAGATTGGGCGTTCGGGTCAATGTCGTTGCGCCGGGCTTGATCGATACGGATATGATCAAGGGCGCCCCTGTGGAAAGAATCAAAGATATTATCCCCATGGCAAGGATCGGCAGGCCGGAGGAGGTGGCAAAAGTTGTCCGTTTCCTGTGCTCCGATGATGCCTCTTATATTACGGGGCAGGTTATATCCGTCAATGGCGGGATGTTTTGATGGACTGTTTAAAGAAATATAGCTTGATCATTTCTCTTCTTCTTTCCTGTATCTTCCTGCTGGGATGGGCGGATAGCTGGGAAAGTATCCAGAAGGAATCGGCAAAGATTAAGTCCCTCAAGGCTAATTTTACCCAGTCGAAGCATATGAAGATCCTGGCCAGGCCCCTTGTTTCAAAGGGGCGTTTTTATTTCCAGACCCCCGATTCGGTCCGCTGGGAATACGTCTCCCCGGTGAAGAGTATTCTCTTGATGAACAGGGACGGGATCAGAAGATACACTCAGGGCAGCAGCGGACTTATGGAGGATAAAACCGGATCGCTACAGTCGATGCAGGTGGTTCTGAAGGAGATTGGCCAATGGAGCAAGGGAGAGTTCACAACAAATGAACATTTCGTGGCAGTCCTGAAAAAAGGCAGCGAGCCGACGATCATTATGACCCCCAGGGAGAAGGGCCTTGCCGCCATGATCTCGCGCATTGTCATCACCCTTTCTTCAGACCGGCCGGGCATACTGAAATCGGTGAAGATATATGAGAATGA
This sequence comes from Syntrophus sp. (in: bacteria), assembly GCA_025355725.1. GTDB lineage: Bacteria > Desulfobacterota > Syntrophia > Syntrophales > UBA8958 > UBA8958. The sequence continues at coordinate 13,780 of JANXZC010000085.1, read as the reverse complement.
GGGGAACTACACCCTCTTTGAGTTCAGCGATGTGCAGATCAATGAAAAGATCGCTGAATCGCTGTTCCGGGATGCATAATGGCGATGACTCCGACGCTCAGATATGGATTCGCCGTGCTTATGATGGCGTCGTTTCTGTTTTCGTGCAGCCGCCTCCCTGCGATCAAGCCTGCGGACCCGGCCGCAGCGGCAGCACTCATCGCGCAGTGCGGCCGTCCTTATCCTTCTGTTCCCTATCGTTTTGTTCATGCCATAGAAGTGATATTGCCGGGGGGATCATCGGGAACTATGATGGGCGTTACCATTGTTGATCCCAGGGCGGCGGCCGTGCAAAGTGCGATGCTGACCCTTGAGGGCTTTGTTGTGTTTGAAGGCGCCTATGATAAGAAGGTGCGTGTTGATAGGGCGGTGCCGCCTTTCGATAAGCCCGAGTTCGCAAAGAATATGCTGGACGATGTTCGTCTCATGTATCTGGCGCCGGAAGGACGGCCGATGAACGCGGGCACTCTTAAAGACGGAGCCGTGATCTGCCGGTACATGGGAACTCGATATCCCGTAATGGATGTCATCGTTCATCGGGATGGGTCCTGGGAAATCGACGGGTACAGCGAGAACGAAGAAGCAAAGCGGCGGATCAAGGCCGGTTCCGTAAAGAATGGAATCCCGGCGACGGTTGAGTTGCAGGCTTACGAAGCCTGGGATTATACCCTCCGGATGAGATTGATCTCTGCTGAAACGGTAGACTAGGAACGTTTTTAAGCTTTACGTAAAAAACTTGAAACTCAACAGGGAATACTCTTTTATGAAATTTAAGCTGATCTATCCCAGGTGGAGAAAACTTGACGGCCAGACGGAGTTCCATCTGCCCCCTCATGGGCCGGTCGTCTTTGCCGCCACCATACCGGATGATGTGAATGTCACCTTTGTGGATGAAAACGTGGAAGCCATCGATTTTGATGATTCCCCCGATTTTGTCGGCATCTCCATAATGCTGACCAGCCAGGTCAAACGGGGGTGGGAGATCGCCGACCGCTACCGGGAAAGGGGAATCAAGGTCATCTTTGGCGGCATTGCGACGATGCTCCATGCCGAAGAGACGATGATCCACGCCGATGCCGTATTCCTCGGCGAAGCGGAAGGCCGGATGGAGGAAGTCTTTCGGGACTTCCGGGACAACCGTCTGAGGCAGTGCTACGACTATACACTGGATTTTCCTGCCATCGAATCCGTCGGTCCGGCGCGGAGATCCATATTGAACCGCGAACTCTACTATTACAAGGGCGTGCAGATGGTGGACCTTGTCCACGCCTCCCGGGGATGCCGGTTCAACTGTTACCCCTGCTGCGTCAGTTTCCTGGGGGGCAGGACCTTCCGACCCCGCCCTTACGACAAGGTCATCGAAGAGCTTGCCGGCATCGATAATAACCGTCTCTTCATGGTCGATAATTCCCTGGCCCAGGACAAGAAGTGGGAAATGGATCTCTTTCGGGAGATGATACCACTCAAGAAGAAATGGTGCTGCCATCCCATCGAGGACGACGACGAGGTCCTCGACCTGGCCGCTCAGGCGGGGGCCTGGTACGTCTACCAGGCCGTCTTCGATACCTCCGACTACATCCGGGATCGCATCAAGCGCTATCACGACCATGGAATCGGTGTGGAGGGGACGATCCTGTTGGGTCTTGATCACCATACGGAAGACTATATCAAGAAGATGATCGACTTTCTCCTGGAGGTGAAACTGGACCTTGCGGAATTCACCATCCTGACGCCGTTCCCCCATACCAGGGCCTTTGACGATCTCAAGGCGGAGGGTAGAATTTTGTCCTACGACTGGAATGATTATACCTGCGACCGGGTCGTCTTTCAGCCGAAGAATATGGCGCCGGAAAGGCTCCTGGAGCTCTACGATTATGCCTGGGAGACTTTTTATCAATACGAACCGCAGAGTTACAAGATGTTTAAACTGATCAAGAAGGTTATGATGAAGGAAAAGGAAGAGGGTACCTTCAGACAGCGAAGGCGGGATCTCATCTCCCAGGCATTTGGGAAATAACAATTGAAAGTGGAAGCATGAGCAAGAAAGAAGTTGTTGTAGTCGATGGTGGGCAGATAAGCATTGAGCGGATTGCGGCCGTCGCCAAGGGTGATGTGAAGGTCAGGGTCGGCACGGATACGGAATTCGTGAAACGCATGGAGCGAACACAGGAACTGGTGATGGCCGCCATGCGAAACGGCGTTCCCCTGTACGGTGTGAATACGGGATTCGGAAAGTCGTGCGGCAAGCGGGTTTCCGTCATGACGACCTCCAAAAAAGTTGTCAGCCCCATCGCCTTTCACGGTTGCGGGACCGGCGGGCCCCTCGGCATCGAGGAGACGCGGGCGGCCATGTTGTGCCGGATGATCTGCCTGGCAAGGGGCAACTCCGGAGTATCCATTGAGCTCCTGGAGCAAATGGCGTCCTTTCTCAATCTCGGCATTACGCCGGTCGTTCCTGCGGAGGGCTCCGTCGGCGCTTCGGGCGACCTGACCCCCATGTCCTATATCGCCGCCTGCCTTGAGGGAGAGCGTGAGGTATTTTACCGAGGTCGCCGCATGCCCGCCCTGAAAGCGATCAAGCTGGCCAAATTGACGCCTTACCGGTACGGTGCAAAAGAACCCCTTTCCATGATCAACGGCACCTCGACCATGACGGGGATTGCCGTCATGGCAGTCGTCAGGGCAAGGAGAATTCTCCATGCCGCCATCAGCGCCACGGCGCTGAGCGTTCATGCCTTCAAGGGCAAGGTTCATCATTTTCACCCCCTCATCAGTGAAGTCAAACCGTTTCCGGGGCAGATTTTTGTTGCTGAAGAGCTGCGAAATCTCCTCGAAACGAAGAAGGCCCTGACCGGCCTCGAAGACCATGAGCCCGGCGCCCTCCAGGACCCCTATTCCATACGCTGCACTCCCCAGATTGCCGGCGTTCTCTTCGATGCCCTGGCCTGGATTGAAGGGTGGGTGGAGATAGAGGCGAACAGTTCGAACGACAATCCGATCTTTGATCCCGATAAGGGTCAGCTCTACATGAGCGGCAATTTCTACGGCGGGCATATGGCATTTGCCATGGATTGTCTGAAATCGGCGGTGGCAGCCATAGCCGACATGTCGGACCGCCAGGTTGTACTCCTTGTAAATCCCCAGACCAATCGCGGGCTTCCGGCCGATCTTGTCGGTGCAAAAGGCGACGACATGCTGGTGAATCACGGCTTCAAAGCCATATCCATAACGGCAACGGCCCTGTGCGCCGAGGCGCTCAAACTGACCATGCCTGCCGCCTCTTTTTCGAGATCCTGCGAATCTCACAACCAGGATAAGGTAAGCATGGGAACCATCGCTGCGAGAGATACCCTGCGGATCTGCACCCTTACGGAGAGGATTGTGGCCATCCATCTCCTCGCTGCGGCTCAGGGCTGCGAATTGCGGAAGAATTATAAAGTCCGGCCGGCCCTTGCGGCATTGATCGGCAAAATCAGGTCTCTGGCTGAGGGCATCGTCGATGACCGGCCGATGGACAGGGATATCGAAGCTGTCGCCAGGGCCATAGCCGCCACGGACGTGTTTGCGCCGCCCGGCGATTCAGGGTAGAGGGAGCTTTATGGCGGAGAATCAGCAGCCGAGTTTTGAGATAGAAGGGCGAGTGGCATTTTACGAGTTAGACCCCATGCGGATTGTCTGGCATGGCAACTATTTCAATTATTTCGAGGACGCAAGAAGCGCCCTCCTTGCCCATTATGGTATTGATCTCAATGAATATTTCGAGAGGTCGCAATGCCTGTTTCCCATCATCAGGACATCTTCAAAGCACATCTATCCCCTGAGATACGGGGATGAATATATCTGCAAAGCCACCTTGGTTGAGGTAAAGACAAAGCTTGTCATCGATTTTGAAATCAGGCTCAAAAAGGACGGAAGGATTTGCACCCGCGGCAGGACCGAGCAGGTGACGGTAAAAGCGCCGGAGATGGAGATTATCTTCAACATCCCTGAAGAAATACGACAGGCCCTGGGGTTTCAATGACGGATGCGGATTTTTGCAATGCCTTAGTCACGGGCGTTGAGCGCGTGACCGCATGGTCCTGAGCCCGCCACCCCAATTGTCCTGACGGCGGGGCATAGGGGGAAATGAAAAACGGGGAACGATGTCGTCAGTTCACTTATTACATCATATAGTTAACCTCTGCCGGTGCTCCGGCAGAGAATTTTGTCCGGTGGTAAACGATCCCAAAAGTTTCAAATATTCTGATGTCTCGACACAACGTGAATGGTAAATTAATACCGAATACCGGTTTCTGTTGATATCGCAACCCATCGTAGCCATAAGTTATTGTGGTAATTTATCCGCGCTTAGCGGTTTAAAGATGCCGATATTAGGCGATCTAAACGATGTTCGCGCCACCTGCGGCGGCTTCGCCCCCATTGTCACAGGATCTGCAATGAGATGCATCTCCCGCGCCCAAGGGGGTGCGGCTCATCTCGCCCCGTTATCGATGAAGGAAGAGAGCATGAGATTACTTGAGGCTGCACTGGCAGGCCCAAATTGTGTAGTGAGCGTGATGGGGGATCATGCTGGTGAAGGTGCTGATGAGATTTTCAACAGGAAAAAAGCCGACATAAATCGATGGGGCAAGACTTTCTGGCTCATGAGATCGCCAAAAGCACAGCCCGCCCAAGTCCAGCGGATGTGTAAAACAATCCCAGCATATACGATTTTCGTAGAACCAGCGACCAAAGGCGGTGCCCGTCCCACTACGGCAGAAGAAGCGGCCAAAGAATACTCCGATGATCGAGTGTTATGGCATCGTCTGCCTGAAGGCTTGAGCCCTGTTACCGGGAAATTGGATGCCGGTGCAACCGCCCTTGTTTTCGACATGATGACTACCGATGCAAGCGGAACATTGGATTTGTGGGAATATGGAGAGTTATCGGAGACCCCAAAGCCTCTCAGGTTTGTGCTTGGTTGTTCTACTGTCTGCTCCGTCCGAAAGGATACGAAATCACACCCAGAAAAAATGAAGTCGCGCTATCGTGGAATTGTCGCAGTAGCACGACTTGCAGATCCTTTCTGTGTCTGGGTTCGATGAATCGATAACAAAAAATTCAAGTGGACGCGCCAGCAGCGTGGTTTCTCGAAGTTCGTGGTGCAATCCGGAACTTATCGGCGTTCCGAGCGCGCCGCTTAATTTTGCCGTTATGCCTTTAAAATGATTGACAGAAGCATCAGACTCGGCTACTCTATAAGAAGAATACAATAGGCACACTTTTATGAAATACTATGACTGGAATGATGACAAAAATGAGTTACTCAAAAAACTGCGTGGAGTGTCATTTGAGCAAGTCGTCTTGGCGATTATTTCCGGCGATCTGATTGACCGTGTGAAATATCCGAACCCTGAAAAATACCCAGATCAGCGGGTGTTCTTGGTGAAGATTGAAGACTACATATATTCAGTACCATATGTCGAAGATGATGAGAAAATGTTTTTGAAAACGATAATACCAAACAGCAAGGCAACAAAGAAGTATTTGGGAGGCAAAAGATGAGAAAAGTGCAATACATCGATAAGGAAGAAATGGAATTGGCAAAATCGCTTGAAGCCGAAGAATGGGTCTCCGATCTCACCAAGAAAGAAAAGAAGCAGTATGAGGAGTATGCCCGCAATAGCTTGACCAAACAGAAAAGGATCAACATCCGAATGACCGAGCGAGACCTAAAGAAAATCCAGGCAAAGGCGATTGAGGAAGGCCTTCCCTATCAATCTCTCATCTCTATGCTGATTCACAAATATAACGAAGGGAAAATATCCGTTCAAGAGTGGCATAGCAAAGGCGTGCAGCCAATCGCCGATAAATCCGGCTCTGGCTGATGCCCGGCGTTGGGCAGTGACACCATAAATAATGGAATCCTTGACTTTTATGTTGAATGTAATTACAATGTAGTAACCATTCAGTCAAGGAGGTAAAATAATGAGAGCACACATTGTAAAAATAGGAAATTCCCAAGGAATCCGCATTCCAAAGCCATTACTAGATCAAACGGGAATTGTGGATGACGTTGAACTTGAGGTGGAGAAAAACCAAATTATTATTCGCCCGATCTCAAATCCAAGGCCAGATTGGGAAAATGCTTTCAGAACAATGGCCAAAAACGGTCATGACACATTGATAGACGGAGACGATCATATCTCAAATTCCTGGGATGAAGAGGAATGGCAATGGTAGTGAATCGATTCGATGTATATTTGATAAATCTTGATCCTACCGTTGGTTCTGAAATTCAGAAAACACGACCTTGTGTGATTATTTCTCCGGATGAAATGAACCGGCATATACACACCGTCATAGTTGCCCCGATGACGACTGCCGGGAAAGAGTATCCCACGAGAATAACTTGCGAATTTAAAGAAAAAAGGGGGCATATTGTGCTGGATCAGATACGAACAATAGACAAAAAGCGACTTATAAAAAAAATCGGCACTCTTGATTCAGATACCCAGTTAAAGGTTATTTCCGTCTTGCAGCGGCTATTTGCATTTTGAGCAAACTGGAATTAACTTGACATCACCATATCACTAACGTACCATATGCAGTACGATTGGGAGGTGGGAAAGATGACAACACTATCAGCATCAGAAGCAAGAAAGCGATTATACAATCTGGTGGATGAAGTGAAAGAAAGCCACCAACCGGTACAGATCGTCGGCAAGAGAAACTCTGCGGTTCTCGTGTCGGAAGAGGATTGGAAAGCGATAGAAGAGACTCTCTATCTTGTTTCTATGCCGGGCATGCGGGAATCCATCAGGAAAGGTTTAAAGACGCCTGTTGAAAAATGCGAGGAGGAACCTGGCTGGTGAGTTGGCGGCTGGTATTCACCAAACAGGCTCAAAAAGACGCAAAAAAGATCGCGCAATCCGGCCTTAAGATTCAAACATCAAAGCTACTTGATATTATACAAAATAATCCTTATCAAACCCCACCTGCATACGAGAAGCTTGTGGGTGATCTTACCGGGGCCTTCTCCCGAAGAATAAATATTCGACATCGCCTTATCTATCAGGTCCTTGATGACATTAAGACCGTTAAAGTGATAAGGATGTGGACACATTATGAATAAAAAGCGGCATGGATTGGCTGTCGATGCTGTTGTTTGATCTGCATAAGGAAAAGCGGTTATGTCGGAGGTCTCCCGGGTGAAAGGGTTTTAATGACGGATACTGATTTTTGTAATGCCTTAGTCACGGGTGTTGAGCGCGTGACCGCATGGTCCGGGCTTCTGGATCGCATCAATGTCTTTCCCGTTCCCGACGGCGATACGGGCCGGAATCTCGTGCTCAGCCTCACTCCCCTGCGGGGTGTGGCAATGGACAGGCAGCGTGCCGCCCGTGATTTATTGCTTTCGGCGCGGGGGAATGCCGGCAACATCGCCGCCCGGTTCTTCGACGCCTTTATCCGGGCAGACGCCCCCGGAAAGATTCCCGATGCCGTGAAAAGGGGACGCGATCAGGCCTGGCAGGCCGTCAGCGATCCTCAACCCGGCACGATGCTCACCTTTTTCGATGGTCTTGTCGAGGCGATCGGGCCGAAACCCAATGCTATCGACAGGTTATGGGCCGAGGGGATCATCGCCCATCTGGTTGAGGTCGTCCGCGGCACAACGGCCATGCAGCCCCGCTTGCGGGAGGCCGGTGTCGTCGATGCGGGCGCCCTGGGCATGTTCCTTTATTTCGACGGCTTTTTGCATGCCCTGACGGGCCGCACCGCGGATTTGTGTCCCGTCGCTTCCGTCTTCGGAGACGGTATCCACCTCCGGCAGCCTCTCCATGATGCTGCCGAATCGGGATACTGTGTGGACATGGTTTTTTCCCGTCATAAAGGAGCGGAGATAGAAATCAGCGATCTTTACGGGGAAAATGAAAGCGTGGTGGTGATCCGGGATGAAAATCTTGTCAAGATCCACCTCCATACCCGGGACCATGATCTGATCAGGAACCGGATCGGGACCGGGGGTGATATTCTGCGCTGGTCCGTCGACGATCTGGGAGAACAGACGGCGGCCTTTCAAAGGTCCCCGGTATCACGGGCCATCCATATCATGACCGACGCGGCGGGCTCAATGACCCGCACGCAGGCCCAGGCCCTAAACGTGACCCTTTTGGACAGCTACATCACATTGGGCGGCAGCTCGCTGCCGGAGAGCTCCCTGGCGCCGGAGATCCTTTACGCGGCCATGGGCAAGGGGACGCCGGCCTCGACCTCTCAGGCCTCCGTGTTTGAGCGGCAGCAGTTTTATCAGAGCGCGCTGAGCCTTTACGAAAAGGTGCTGTATCTGTGTGTGGGGTCGGTTTTTACGGGTAATTACGATACGGCGCGCAAGTGGAAGGCGGATCATGATCCCGATGATCGCCTGGTCGTCATGGACACGGGGTGCGCCGCCGGCCGCCTGGGGCTCCTCGCCACGGTGACGGCCAGATTCGCCGGGCAAACGGACGACCCCGGCGAGGTCGCGGCCTTTGCCAAAGCTGCCGTAGGGCGCTGCCGGGAGTATCTCTTCGTCGACCGGCTGCAATACCTGGCCGCCGGGGGCCGGCTGTCGAAAACGGGGGCCTTCTTCGGCGATATGCTGCAGATGAAACCGGTCATCAGTCCCCAGGCCGACGGGGCCAAAAATGTCGGCATGGTCAGAAACCGCCGCGATCAGAAGTCCTTTGCCTTCAAGCAGTTGGCAGGCGCCCTGAAACCGGATTCACCGGCCGTCATCTGGCTGGAGTATACGGATAATAGCGAATGGGTGGAGGGATTCCGGGAAGAGGTCAAAAGGAAATATCCCGAAGCGGAGATCGTCGTCAAGCCCCTGTCGCTGACGACGGGCGTGCATACCGGTCCGGGGACGTGGGGGATCGCGTTTTTTGCCGATGAATAGCTCAGGAATCGACAACAGCCGCGTGGCGGTCGTCATACCCGTCTACAACCATGCCGGGAAGGTGGCCGGTGTCATCGCGGAAGCCCGGAAGCTTCCCTGGCCCCTGATCGTTGTTGATGACGGATCGACCGATGGCACCTACGACCGGATCAAGGACATCCCTTCCATTACCGTGATCCGGCATGATCGCAACCGGGGGAAAGGGGCGGCCATCCTGACCGGCTTTGCCGTGGCGGCGCCCCGGGCGGACTGGGCCGTCACCATGGATGCCGACGGACAGCATCATCCCGAAGACGCGTGGAATCTCATCCGGGCTGTCCCCCCCGGCGCCCGGGCCATCGTGGTCGGCCGGAGGGAAGGGATGGACCACCGTCACGTACCTTGGTCGAGCCGGTTTGGCAGGAAATTCTCCAACTTCTGGGTCCGGGCGTCCGGCGGTCCGGACATCGAGGACACCCAAAGCGGCTTCCGGCTCTATCCCCTGCCGGAGGCCATGGACCTCGGTGTTCGTTCCCGGCGTTTCCAGTTCGAGGTGGAAATCCTGGCCCGTGCCAAATGGCGGGGCCTCTCCGTGCTTTCAGCGCCCGTGGGGGTGACCTATCAACGGGAAGGCGAACGGGTTTCCCATTATCGGGGATTTGTCGACTTTTGCCGGAACACGGTCACATTCAGCCGTTTAATCTTCACGAGACTATGCATATTGCCCTTTGGGCGCGTATTCCGGGGCCGGTCCTGATTTATGTGCCGGGTTTATGGGTAAACTCTTGAAGAGAATAAACCATGCCAAGTAAAAGGAATCCCATGCGGATCACCCTTGTCCATCCGACCGGTTCGAACTGGATCGACGGGAAAAAAGATGTGGCCGCCGTTGCCAACCGGATGGCGCCCCTCGGGATGCTCTCCCTTTCCGCCTACCTGAAGCGGGACGGACATCGGGTCTTTTTGCACGACGGTCTGGGTCCGGACGCCCCTCAGGGCGTCAAGGAAAATGTCGACGCCGTCCTTCGTTCCGAGCCGGAGCTCGTCGGTTTTTCGACGACGACCTCCAGTTTCCTCGATGGTTGCGATATGGCGATCCGGATCAAGGAAGCCGACCCCCGGATTATCACCGTTTTCGGCGGCGTCCATGTCTCGGCCATCGGGGCGGCCCTGATGGCCGACTATCCGTCGATCGACTATCTTAGTATCGGAGAAGGCGAGGCGACCCTCTCCGAACTTGCGTCGGGTATTGAACCGGCCGGGATCGACGGGCTGGTCTGGCGCGACGGCGAGGAAATCGTGACCAATCCGCCCCGGCAGCCCCTCCCGGATCTGGATCAACTGCCCTTTCCCGATTACGAAGGTCTCCGGGGATTCCCCCGGCGGTACAACCTTCCCCTCTTCAGCTACATCGGCACGCCCGGCGCTACCATGACGACGAGCCGCGGCTGTCCGTACCAGTGCTCCTACTGCGACCGTTCGGTTTTTCAGCGCTCCTTCCGGTACAACAGCCCCGCCTACATCTATGCGCATATGGGGCATCTGCGGAGGCGCTTCGGGGTCCGGCACATCAACATCTACGATGATCTCTTTACCCTCAACCGGGGCCGGATTACCGAGCTGTGCGAGCTGCTGATTGCAAAACCCCTGGGAATCAGGTTCAACTGCGCCGTCCGCGTCGGCCATGCGGACGACGGCCTCCTGAAAATGCTCCGGAAAGCAGGCTGCCTGATGGTCTCCGTGGGCATCGAATCTGCCGATCCGGCCCTTCTGGAACGCCACAAATCCGGGGTGGGCCTGGAAGATGTTCAGGATACGGTGGCCCGGATCAAGGCCTGCAGCCTGCGGGTAAAGGGACTCTTTATGATGGGGCTTCCCGGCGAGACGGAGGAATCGATCGGCAAAACAAGCGATTTTATCATGTCTCTGGGACTTGACGATATGAACATGTCCAAGTTTACGCCCTTTCCCGGAGCGCCCATCTGGTCAAGCATGAACGATGAGGGTGTATTTCACGAAGACTGGCGGCTTATGAACTGCCTCAACTTCGTTTTCGTACCCAAGGGCATCGAATCCAGGGAGCGGCTGGACTATCTCTATAACCGGCATGTGAAGCGCTTCTACTCCGATCCAGTGTGGCGACGGACATTCGGCAGACGGATCTGGCAGCACCGCTGGAGCCTCCTGCACCTGCTCAGGCATCTACCCGCTTTCCTGGGAGCGAAAAAGGCATTCGAACCGGATACCAAGAAAAAGGCCCTTTGAATATCTTTGCAACAATCCCGTCATTCTACGGTGCAGAATAATTTTCTGATCATACTGGCCCGTAACAAGCAGCAGAGGAGCATTCTGGAGGATTTCAGCATGGAGATGAAGTCAGAGCACGCGGATGCCCCTTGTCAGCTAAAGATGTTTTTGCAGTTCTTCTTCGGAAATATCCGCGTCTCTCAAGATGGACTTCAACGTCCAGCGGTCTATTTCCTTGTGATCGGGAATGATGGAAACATTGCCGGTGTCATCGTTTTTCATCTTGATGTGGCTTCCTTTTTGACTTACCTTGCGATATCCCATTTTTTCGAAGGTCTTCACCAGGTCGCGGCCGGATAGCCGCGGCGGTTTAGGACTCATAAGGCAAGCTCACAGACTTTGTATCGTCCGCCATGGAGACGGGTGTCCTCGGGTTCGGATTCAAGATAAAGCTCAATCGCTTCTTTGAGGTTGTTCATGGCTTCTTCCTCAGTGCGGCCTTGTGTCACGCATCCCTTCAGTGCTGGGCAATGAGCGACGATATAGCCATCCATTCCTTTTTCCAAGACGATTTTAAGTTTCATGATGATCTCCTTTGCTGGGAAGGAAAATACCAGAGCAGTGTGCCAAAATCAATCGTTAAAAGCGCACCCGTTTCTTCAGCGCTGTGGCCCCATGTCTTTCTATTTAATAGGGCACTTCATTCACAACGGGGTGATAGAGAAAGAGATTGTTGCGGATAAAATTGATTCTCTTGTCCGCATCCTCGAGAGAATTACAGACATAGGTCGTCACCAGCTTTCCCTCCCTTGCAAACTGGATGTGTTCTTTTCCTGCGTAGCAGAAATTGCTTTTATGATATTTCGAATTCGTCGGGGTCACTTCCGGTATGACCGCGATAAGGGCCTTTGGGTCGGACCAGGGGCCCTCCAGTTTCTCCGCCGAGCGATACAGCAACCGATTCCCCTTGTTAAGTATAGACAGATAAACGGCAATCCACCGTTTCCGGCTTTCGTGATATCGGACGCTGAGCTCTGAAACGCCGGCATCCAGAACGATTTTGGCCTTCCCCGGATCCAATCCCTTTCGCCACGTATCATCCTTTGCATAATACTCCATGGCCCCCGCCGGATCGTGGAGCCGATCCGTCGGAATACGGACCAGAATGTTTCCCAGGACCCCCGGCGTCTGCTCGGAAGGAACGCAGAAGGGATAGAAATACACCTCCTTGCCGGAGACAACGGAGGTCGTAGCCAATGCGGCAACACCGGGGGGAATGGCCGCCGACCAGTCCAGATATTCCACGGACCAGTCATGAGGATCTTTGCCGAGATAATTCCGGATCACCGCGATTTTGTACCCGGTGATCTTGAATTTGAAAGGCCCTTCCATCTCCGGCGCCGGCTCAATGACCACCAGGGGTATGTAGAGCCGGTCGTGAACCTTGAATGGATCTTGAGGCCACACCCATTGCTTGTCGCCAAAAGAGGAGATAAATCGGCCCTCTTTTTTTTCCAGGAAGTAACGGATGTTGAACCGTCCCTCTTTGCTGCAGGTTGAGATCGCCAAAGTCGTCCCCAGGACGAGATCCATGTCCACCCTGTTTTTCTTGCCCTCGCGATTGGAGACAAAGGTGTCTCCAAAGAGCCAGAGCGTCCGTCCGTCATCCAGCAAAATGGAGTAGGCGCCATCGCCTCCATACCAGCCGTCGCGGTCGGGGAAGCTGGGGATGCATCCGGCGGCGTTGAGGGAAGCGGGATGACCGACCCCGCTGAAAAAGGGTAGGAGGGAAAACATCAACACGGCTGCCAGCGACACCAGGAGCCGCAACGATTTCTTCCTTGAATCGACCAGATAACAGATCAGACGCTGCTTTTTCATGACCGTAGCATATGAAGAATGATCCTGTGTGTCAATGGGATTTTGACCATACTTTTTTCTTGATTATTCAAATAATCCGTGTATATTCGAAGCCTACTGCAACATATCAGCTTAGTTCCATGATGTGTTATTCTTTTCCCCCGAAAGAAAGGAGGACCTTGTGGCAACCACTAAGACCTACAAGCCCAACCAACTTTATGCTGTTCCCCTGGCCGAACTCCAGGTGGACCCCAATCAACCCCGCAAATACCTCGATCCCCAGGCCCTGGAAGAACTCACCGCCTCCGTGGTCCAGCACGGTATCCTGGATCCGATCCTCTTCCGGCAGGACAAAAATACCGGAATCCTCTACGTCGTCGCGGGGGAAAGGCGCTGTGCCGCCGCCCGCAAAGCGAATCTGATTACCGTCCCGGCGGTCTTTATCGACAGCGAGAACTATGCAGAGATCGCCCTCGTGGAAAACCTCCTCCGCCAGGACCTGAATCCCGTCGAGGAGGCCGAAGCCCTCAAGCGCCTCCAGGATGACCATGCTTACAAGCAGGAAGACCTGGCCCGCATCATCGGCAAATCCACCGTCACCGTCTCCGAGACCCTCTCCATTACGAAGCTCCCCCAGGAGATCCGTGACGAATGCCGCCAGGACCCCACAGTCCCGAAGAATTTCCTGATCACCCTGGCCCGGAACAAGCAGGAGCGGAGCATGCTGAGCCAGTA
>JANXZC010000080.1 GCA_025355725.1 Syntrophus sp. (in: bacteria) | reverse complement strand
CGCCGGCAGACCTTTTTTGTCAAAGGTCATGGAACCGGCGATGGTATTTACCTTGTGCGTCTTCAGCCAGTCGCGGATCTTCGTCTGATCCAGACTCTTGGCTCCGCTCACGCCCTGTTCGATGGTCTGCATCCAGGCGTAACCGAACCCGAAATAAAGGGGGTAGATGTCCAGCTTGTATTTATTCTTCACATAGGCGTTGAGTTTGTCGTTTCCCGGGTAATTAAGCATGCCATGCAGGACGGTTCCGGAAAAGACATAGTCCCCGTCCGTCCCGAGTTCCTTGACCCAGGCGGGGACAACGGAACCGATCCCCTGGACGATGGCCTTGGGGTTATAATCGAGGGCCTTGGCTGCCTTCATCGTTGTGACCCCGTCTGGGAAGAAGCCATTGGAGAACAGGATATCGCAGTTCATCTGTTTGGCCTTGACGATGAGCGACGTGGCGTCGCTAAGGGGGGAGTTGTATTTTTCGTTGATCACCACCTGAATATTGAGCTTTTTCGTCCAGCGGTCGATGGAGTCTTGGAGCGACAGGCCGACGGGATTATTGATGGTGTAGACGGCGGCCCTTTTCGGTCGCTGGTTTGCGGGAACAGTGGCCAGCCACTGGAAGAAACCCTCGTACCACCACTCGCCCATCAGGGGCGGCGCGCCGAAGGAATAGGTATAACCCTGCTGAAAACTCTTCATATGGCCGCCCATGGAGACATAGACGACTTTGTGCTTCTCTGCCACGGGCATGACAGCCCGGGCCGCGGTGCCTGGATAGCCGCCGAAGAGGAGATCGACCTTGTCCACGGTGATGGCCTTTTCCGCAAAGGTTACGGCCTTGCCTACATTGGATTGGTCGTCGTAGATCTTGAATTCCACCGGACGCCCCAACAGACCCCCTTTGGCGTTGATTTCCTCCGCCCAGTAACGCATGCCTCTTTCGATCCACAGCCCCGTTTCTGCAAACTCACCCGTCAGGGGCAATGAGCCGCCGATGACGATCGGTTTGCCGGCGCCAATTGACGCAGCGGGGACCGTCAACATGAGTCCGCAAAGCACGGCAACGGTCATAAACAAAGAGAAACCTTTCACCCGTTTTCCTTTCATTATAAAGCCTCCTTTCCAAATTTAGAGTCCTAAATAGGACTTCTTGACTTTCGGATCCTCCCGGAGCTCCGAGGAAGGGCCTCTCATGGCCACAACCCCGTTTTCCAGGACATACCCGTGGGCAGTGATCGCCAGCGTCTCCAGTACTTCCTGGGACACTAACAGCACCGACAGCCCTTCCTTGTTCAATACCCTGATGGTGGCAAAGATTTCCGCCGCCGCCTTGGGGGATAGACCCAAGGAAGGCTCATCCAGCATGAGAAGGCGGGGCCTGGCCATCAAGGCCCGTCCCAGGGCCGCCATCTGCTGCTCCCCACCGGACATGCTGCCGGCCAACTGGTGGCGCCGGTCGGCCAGGCGGGGAAAAATGTCGTATACCTTACGGAGGGACTCCTGGCTCTGCTTCCGGACCGTAGGCAGGTAAGCCCCCATGATCAGATTCTCTTCCACCGTCATGGCGGGAAACAGCTTGCGACCCTCGGGGACCTGAACGATCCCCTCCCGGCAGATCATGTCCGGGGCAAGACCATTCAGAGGTCGGCCCTCCCAGCTTAGGCTGCCCCCTGCCGGGGGAATCAATCCGGAGATGGTGTTTAGCAGGGTTGTCTTACCGGCGCCGTTGCCGCCGATCAGGGCTACCATCTCCCCCTGGGATACCTCCATGGACACGCCGCGCAGGGCCTGCATCTGGCCGTAACAGACGGTTAGATTGTCAACACGCAGCATAAGCGGCTCCCAGATAGGCGGAAATGACCTCCGGGTGATTGGCTACCTCTTCCGGCGGCCCTTCGGTGATCTTATTTCCGAAATTAAGCACCATGATGCGGCTGCAGGTGCACATAATGGCCCTCATGACATGTTCGATCATGAAAATCGTCGTTCCGTATGTATCTCTGATCCGGAAGGTCAACTCAATGGCGCTGCTGATTTCCGTCGGATTCAGTCCGGCAAAGACCTCGTCCAAGAGGAGGACTTCCGGATTGAGGGCCAGAGCGCGCGCGATTTCCAGGCGCTTGCGGTCTTCCAGGACCAGTTCGCCGGGGAGGCGGCGGGCCTTTTCCGTCAAGCCCGTAAAGGCGAGGATCTCCATGGCCTTTTTCCTTGCACCCCCTGCGCCGTTCGTCTTCTTGCGACCGTAAAGGACGCCGGTGGAGACGTTTTCGATGAGATTCAGGTTCGTCAGGGGACGGACGATCTGAAAAGTGCGGCCGATTCCCAGACGGGCTCTTTCATAGGGGAGCAGTTTCGTAATATTCCGGTCTTCGAAAAACAAATCTCCGCCGTCAGGGGCGTAAATGCCGGAGATTACGTTGAACAGCGTCGTCTTTCCCGAACCGTTCGGCCCGATGAGTCCGACGATCTCGCCGCTGCGCACCTCGAAATCGACTTCCGAAAGGGCCGTCAGACCGCCGAAACGCTTCGTTATCCTTTTCCCTGTCAGCATTGTTTTTCCTGTATATTCCATTCCCGTCCTTAGAATTCTATGAGGGCCACGGCGCGGCACCAGCCCGCGCTGCCACCCGTGAGTTTTACGGGGAAACAGGCCACCTTGAAACCGAAGGGTTTCGGTAATTTGTCCAGGTTCGCCAGTTTCTCCAGGTGGCAGTATTCACGTTCAATACCGGCCAGATGGGCCTCCCACAGGATTTTCCCGTCTCCGGTCCGGGCAAAGTCCTCCTTGATAGCCCAGAACGGACGGTCCCATCCCCAGGCGTCAATACCCATGACCCGGATGCCTCGCTCCACCAGCCAGAGGGTTGATTCCCGGCTCATGCCGCAGCCGGCGTCAAAATATTCCGCCTGTCCCCATAACTTATCGGCCCCGGTCATGATCAGGACGATATCGTAGGGTTTCAGCGTGTAATCAATGCGGTTCAACTCCTTTTGCAGGTCCTCGCTGCTGATTGCGGACCCGTTTGGTTTTTTCCGGAAATCAAGAACGACACCGTCGCCATAACACCACTCCAGAGGAATCTGGTCAATAGTGCGGGCCGGTTTGCCCTCGCTTTGGGGGGCGTAATGCCAGGGGGCGTCCAGGTGGGTGCCCGAATGGGAGATCATATCCACGCGGTCATTGGCATAGCCCAGGCCGTCCCGGAGGTCCGATTCCTTGCACCCGAAAAATCCCGCGAGGGACGGGGCCGTCTCCTTATGGCTCTGATGGGTCACCTTGAGGGAAAGGGCCTCGCTCGGGCTTTCCTCTGTAGGCACGCTCAGATCAATGATTTTAACCTTGCTCATCACACCCAAGCCCTCCCTTAATACTTTACCTTGTCCAGTCCTTTCAGTCCGAGGATCTTCCTGGCCTCCGCAGGGGCCGCTGGTTCGATGCCCAGGGCCCGGGCAATCCCCACGATGTGTTCCACCTGTTCGGCGTTGCTTTTGGCCAGTTGCCCTTTATCCAGATACATGCTGTCTTCAAGTCCCACGCGGACGTTTCCCCCCATCAGGAGGGCGGCAGTGCCCATCTTCATCTGATATTGACCGGCGGCGCAGACCGACCAGGCGAAATCGCCGATGGCGTCTTTTGCGGTCCGGTAAAGAAACAGCAGGTTTTCCATGGCGGCGGGAATGCCCCCCAAAAGGCCCATGACGAACTGGAGGTAAACGGGTTTCTGAATGTGCCCCCCTTCGATCATGTGGGCCAGATTGTTGATCATGGCTACGTCATAGATCTCGATTTCCGGCTTTGTTCCATGCTTTTTAAAGGCCGCGGCAAATTCCCGCAGGCCCTTGAAGGTATTGGGGAATATATAATCTTCCGTCATGGAGAGGAAGGCCTCTTCCCAGGGGAACTTGAAATTGCTGTGCTTGGCGAGGAGGGGGAAAAGAGCCACATTGATGGACCCGAAGTTAAATGATCCCAGTTCCGGTTCAAAGGCGGGTATGACTGCCAGCCGTTGTTCAGAAGTCATGCCGAGCCCCCCGCCTGTCGTTATGCAGAGGATGATGTCGCAGCGTGACTTAATGTCGGTGATCGTTTCCCGGTAAAGCTCCAGGGATGAAGAGGGTTGCCCGGTTTCAGGATTCCGCGCATGGATATGGGCCACGGCGGCCCCGGCCTCCCAGGCCCGAACCGTTTCATCGGCGATCTGTTTCGGTGTGATGGGCAGGTAGGGGGTCATGGAGGGGGTATGGATACCTCCGGTAATGGCCGCTGTAAAAATCGCTTTTGACATTGCTCAGGACCTCATTCATTAATAATGGCGACCGGCCGGCACCAGCCGGCGGAGGCCCCTTTAATCTTGACGGGAAAGCAGGAGACCGTAAAGCCATGGGGCCGACCGATAGCGGCGAGATTTGCCATCTTTTCCATATGGCAATACCCCGCTTCGATACCGGCAAAGTGGGCTTCCCAGACTACTTTCGGGTCCCCTTTTTCCTTGAATTCCCGGGCGAGGAAAGGCAGGGGGCGATCCCAGCTCCAGGCGTCGATGCCGACAACTTTTACGCCCCTTTCCGAAAGAAAGAGGGTACTTTCCCTGGTCATGCCCGCTCCCTTGACGAGATACTCCGCCTTGCCCCAGGCAGCGTCGGCCCCGGTCTGGATAAGGACGATATCGAGGGGCTTGAGCTCGTAGCCGATCCGGTCCAGTTCCTTTTGGACGTCCTCCGCGGTAATCCTTTCACCGTCCCCTTTATGGCGGAAATCGAGGAGAACGCCGTCGTTCAGGCACCATTCTAGGGGCACCTCGTCAATGGTAAGGGCCCGCTTTCCTTTATCCTGAGTGGGATGGTAGTGGTAAGGGGCGTCCAAGTGGGTGCCGCTGTGGGTCGTGAGGGTCAGGACTTCCAGGGCCCAGCCCAGGCCGCCGGGAAGCTGTTCCCGGCGGATGCCGGGAAAGAAGTCGAGCATCTGCGTTGCCCCCACCGCATGATCGACGTATTCGATCTGGGGAATCATCATGGGGGGGTCGGACGGGAGCGCCGCTTCAATGGCAATGCTCAAATCTACGAATCGTTTACCCATCTTTATCGCACCTCTCCTTATACTTAGCCGTCGGTGTCGTCAAAAATTGACCTTGTCTATTCCCTTCAGGCCCAGGATCTGCCGCGCCTCCTCCGGGGTGGCCGGTTCGACGCCAAGTTCCCGGGCGATACGGACGATCTTGGCCACCTGCTCGGCGTTGCTTTTCGCCAACTGTCCTTTTTCAAGGAAAAGATTGTCCTCCAGGCCGACCCGGGCATGCCCGCCCATCATCAGTGAGGTCGTGCAGAGGTTGAATTGGCTCTTGCCGGCGGCGCAAACGGAAAACTGAAAATCGCCGATGGCCTTCCGGGCGCTCTCCAAGAGAATGACGAAGTTTTCAATCGTCGCGGGGATGCCGCCGAGAATCCCCATGACAAACTGGAGATAAACGGGTTTCTTTACATGGCCCTTCTCGATGAGGAAGGCGAGGTTGTTGATCATCCCGACGTCGTAGATCTCAAATTCCGGTTTCGTTCCCTGGGCGGCGAATTTTTCCAGAAACTGCCGCATGGTCAGGAAGGTGTTGGGAAAGATGAAGTCCTCCGTTGCTTCCAGATACCCCTTTTCCCAGTCATGGGTCCAGTTCTGGTAGTTGTCGGCGATCTGGAAGAGGGCGAAGTTGAGGGAACCGGCGTTGAGGGTCGCCAACTCCGGAGACAGGCTGGTAACGACGCGGACGCGGTTTTCCACCGGTTCGCCGAGACGACCCCCTGTCGTGCAGCACACGACCATGTCGCAACGCTTCCTGACCCCTTCGGCAAAGGTCCGGAAGATGTCCTGATCGGCGCAGGGGAGCCCTGTCAGGGGGTTCCGGACATGGACATGGGCGACGGCCGCCCCGGCTTCGTGGGCTTTGACCGCCTCTTCAATGAGCTCTTCCGGGGTGACGGGAAGATAGGGGGACATACTGGGGGTGTGGATGGCCCCGGTCAGGGCGGCGGTGATAATTCTTTTTTCCCTCATGACGGCCAATCTCCTTTCTTATCGCCTATTATCCTGATTTCGTGGCCGGGAATGCGCCTTTATCGGCAGACCCTTAATCCATCTCCAGGTTAATTAATTTCTGCAACTGGCTTCCGTATTCGCTCTTAACAGTGTCTTCAAAACGGTAAATCAGCTTGTTTAAATAGATTTCGTGACGGATGTAGTTGGTCATGAGCTTCACCACCCCGGGGTTGGTGGTCCAGAAACCGTTCCATTCATGGCCCGGCGGCCGGCCCATGAACAGGCCGACGGATTCGTCGAAGACGATCGTCAATTCTCCGCTGTGGCGCTCGTGAACCGTATCTATCTGGATATGATGAAAAACCTTGCCGATATTTATACTCGATCGTCCGAACTGGATGGAAATGATCCCGACCCCCCGCTGTTGGGCCGCGGTAAGATCCTTTTCCAAAAGCGCTCCCTGCTCATGCCAGAGGCTCATCAACAGACTTTTCTTCGCCCCTTCGATGAGTTCCCGGGACTTGCCTATCAATAAGTCGTGATCCGTCAACTGCCAGACCGTGATGTCGGGGGGGGGGATGGAGATCTTCTTGAGGTTGGCGTTTAAAATCCGCTCGGTAATCTTGAACTCATTCTTTTTGCGGGTGAGGAATTCATGGTAGGGCAGGGGAGAATACATCTGAGGGTCCGTATTCAAGACGGCCACCAGCCCCTTCTGCATCATGCGGTTCAGGGTTTCGTAAATCTTGGGGCCCGGGACGCCGGAGTGGCGGCTTATTTCATGGCCGTGGGAGGGGTGCTTCTGGAGGAGGGCTATATAGGCCTTGGCTTCATAGACCGTCAGGCCCATGCTGTTTAGGGCCTCCACCGTAGTCTGGAATATGTTGCCGAATACTTGTTCCATGTCCGTCCTGTTAAAAGAGGGCTGATGAAAGCTTTGCGGCGTTCTTCTTTACTACAGAGGTAGTATGCATAAGTTGTTTCTCCTTGTCAAGCCTTTTATAGGTTACCTTCCTTCGCAGCTTCTTCAGTAATATTTATTAATGAGGCAGCTGATTTCTGACCGGAAAGACTGTTGACCTTCCTCTGGGAATTTGATAGAAAAATAGTCGACGTGCTTATGAATGTGACGCTTTACCGGATGCTAAAACGGTCCATGGAAAGAGCTTTTTGATTTATTTGGGAGGTGTGCCGTGGCAAAGAACCCGATGATAGGATTTCAGGTCGATCGTGCTGAAATTAGATATTTAGGCCATGATCTGCAGCGTCCGGAATGTATTCTCGCGGAGCAGGATGGCACCCTTTGGACTGCCGACGCCCGGGGGGGAGTGGTGAAAATCACGCCCGATGGAAGGCAGGAAATAGTTACCCAGGCCTTTGCGGCCGCCTTCCAGGAAACGGCCGATGAGGCGAGTCGCTTCACCCAGGGGACATTGCCCAATGGATTGGCCTTTGCGGAAAACGGGGATATTTTAATCTCCAATTTTGGTACGGACCTGCTCGAAGTAATGACGCGTGACGGGGGAACCAGAACTCTCCACGACCGGATTGACGGGCAACCTATTGGCAAGGTGAATTTCGTCCTCCGGGATAGCAAAAACCGGATCTGGTTGACCGTATCCACGCGCATCCAAAACTGGATGAAGGCGATGAGTCCCAACGTGGCGGACGGATATATCGCCCTGGCGGATGAAAAAGGGATCAGGATCGTCGCCGACGGATTTCGGTTTACCAATGAAATCCGTCTGGATGCCAAGGAAGAAAACCTGTATATCGTTGAGACCACGGGGCAGTGCATCTCCCGCATGAAGGTGGGGGCGGACGGATCTCTGTCGGAGCGGGAAATATTCGGCCCTTCCAAGCTGGGCCGGTTCGGCTTTCCGGACGGCATTGCCTTCGACGCCTTCGGGAATTTATGGGGAACCCTGGTTATGGCGGACCAGCTCTTTTTTTTAACCCCCGACGGAGATTTCCACATCATACTTGACGACGGGAATGAGGCGGCTTCTCTTGCCATGGAAAAGGCCTTTATCGAAGATCGCCTTACCCCGGAGATGATGCTTGCCGCCGGCGGGACGATAGCCCCGTGGTTTGCCAGTATCACCTTCGGCGGCGCCGATCTGC
>JANXZC010000071.1 GCA_025355725.1 Syntrophus sp. (in: bacteria) | reverse complement strand
AAGGCAATGGCGTCTTTGTAACCGGAGGAGATGAGTCCTGCTCCCAGGGACTCTATGATGCCGAGGAGCAGACCGCCGATGACGGTGCCCAGGCCGCTGCTCATGCCCCCGATGATGGCTGCGCAAAATCCTTTCAGCCCGAGCATGATGCCCATGTCGTAAGACGTCATCGTGAGGGGAGCGATGATGATGCCGGCCAGGGAGCCGATGGCGGAACTGATCATGAATGATAAAAGAACCATGGTTTTGACGCTGATGCCGACGAGGCTTGCCGCCTGGCTGTTGAAGGCGCAGGCGCGCATGGCCTTGCCGAAGATGGTGTACTGGAAAAAGAGTTTGCTCGCCATGATAATCACGGCGGTGAGGGCAAAGATCCAGAGATTCTGGGGAAGCATCGTCGCCCCCATGAGATACAGGGGATCATTGCCGGAGAAGGGGGGCAGGGCGTGGGTATCTTTTCCCCATACGAGCATGGCGGTCCCGCGGATGAGGATACTGGCGCCGATGGTAATGATGACCAGGCTCAAAGGGCTGGCGTTTTTGAGGGGTCTGATGGCCAGCCGTTCAAAAACGACGCCGATGGCCGTGGAGACACCGACGGCCAGGGCGATGGCCGTAATGAGGGGGAGCTGGAAAACATTGAGGAAGAAGATGGTCAGCATCCCCCCCAGCATCACGAACTCGCCCTGGGCGAAATTGATAATTCCCGTAGCATTATAGATAATGGCAAATCCAAAACCGATCAATGCATAGATTGATCCGTTCGAAAGGCCGGAAAGGATGTACTGAATTATCTGGTCGCTGTTTTCCATTGCTATGGGAGTATAAATATCATTTTGTTGATTACTTTGCCAGGACCCACTTATTTTTCTTTACTTCCACGAGGACAAAGGCATCCTTTGTGAGCCCCGCATGATCCTGGGGCGAAAAGGTGAAGATGCCGCCGATGCCGGAGAAGGCATTAGTTTTTTCCAATTGGTCCCGGATGGCGGTCGGCGTATCGCCGCCCCGCTCAATAGCGCCCTTCAGAAGCATCACGGCGTCCCAGGCGTGGCCGCCGAAGTGGTCACCCTCCGTCTTGTAGCGCTTCTGGTAATTCTTTACATAGGCCATCAGGGTCTTCTTCTGCGGATCGCTGTTGGGCAGGAAATTGGCCACCAGGACCCGGCCGGAAGGAAGAATAATCCCCTCTGCGGCGTCACCGGCGAGTTCGATGAATTTCTTCGAGGAGACGCCATGGCTCATATACAGAGGTATCTTCAGGTCCAGTTGCTTGACGTTCCTCGCTACGACCGCCGGCCCCGGATTGGTGCCCCAGCAGATAAGGGCCTGGGCCTGGGAACCGCGGATCTTCGTGACTTGGGCCGTCATATCCGTATCTTTTGGTCCGTAGGTCTCGTCGGAAATGATCTGGATATTGTAATTCTTTGCCTGGGCTGTCAATTGTTCCCGTCCCGACGAGCCGAAACCGTCGGAAACGGTAAGAATGGCCACTTTGCTGATCCGGCGTTTTTTCAGTTGTTCATAAATCCTGGCTACTGCCAAAGCGTCGTTCTGGGCCGTCTTGAAGACCCACTTTTTGACGGGCTCCGTAATCTTGACGCCGGCGGCACAGGAAATAAGAGGAATATTGGCCTTCTCGATGATGGGGATGATAGCCATTGTTTCGCCCGTCGTGCTGGGACCAATAATGGCCACGACCTTGTCATCCTTGATCAGTCTCGTTGCCGCCTGATTGGCTTTGGTGGGATCGCCCTGGGTATCGTAAATGACAAGCTCAATCTTGCGCCCCTTCAAACCGCCCGATTTATTGATCTCGTCTACGACCATTTGGGCCGTGTTGCGTTCCGGTTCTCCCAGGAAGGAAGGCGGTCCGGTGATGGAGAACAGCGCTCCTATCTTGACCGGTTCTGCGGCGACGGCGGGAATGACCATGATTGCCAATAGCAAGAACACAAAAAGTAACCTAAAGGTTTTTGATGACATAAACGCCTCCTCATTTTTTGTATCCCTAATGATCGATAGGGGTAAAAAGTTAATAATACCTGCTAACAGGACCAAAATGTCCGTTCTACCGAAAAACATTTTTTGAGATTTAATTGGGAAGGCCTGCTCGCCCATCGTAATCAATGGACAGCAGGCGTTAATACATGTAGGTGCTCGAAAGGATGTAAAAATGAATTTGTTGCAAAATTTTAATCGTCATTACCGAATCTTCCACCGTTCTATTGTGGGCGAAGGAATATTTTATTTCCGATATTATGTCAAGTGCTAATTTGTTAAGGCCTCTAAAGTTTTTCCCGATTCTGCCGATGGTTACCACAAAGGAGCTTTCAGCGATGGTATTCATGATGCCTGGGCGGCTGGCAGCCGCTTTTGTAACAATGACTCTTCTTATCATTCTTCTATTTACGATCCAATTTGCTCATTGTGCGGCTGGCGGAGAGGCAGCACAGAACATGAGTGCCGAAGAGTGGTTAAGTAAGGGGTATGTGTATGAGGAAATGGGAAACTCCCGCGCCGCCATACGGGCATACACCCAGGCCATCAAGATGAACCCCGAATATGCAGATGCATACTCCAATCGGGGGATATCCTACACCGAACTCGAAGAGTTCCGTACGGCCATCCGGGATTTCAATAGGGCTATCCATCTGAATTCCGGTGAGGCCAAATACTATTTCAATCGCGGTATCGCATATGGAAAGTGTGAAGAATACCACCTGGCCATGGTCGATTTCGACAAGGCCATATCTATAAACAGGCAATACGCGGCAGCATATTTCTGGCTGGGGATCATTCAAAGCATGCACGGAGACGCAAAGATTGGCAGAGAAAAAGTGAAGGTGTCGGCCAGACTGGGGTATGAAAGAGCCCAGACTTATCTGAAGACCCGTGAAGTCAGGTGGAATTGAAGAAACTAACACCGCCCCTTTAATGTTCAAAATGCAACGAAATACGCTGCCTCTCTTTTTGGGAATCAAAGACAACCCGATCGGCGTACTGACGGATGAGGGCACCGGAGAGGCGCATGATGGCGTTTTCGTCAGCGAGGAGCTGTTCCGGTGACGGACATTCCTCCGCGGCAGGAAACGGCAGGCCGGAATAGAGGACAACCACATTGAGATGATACTCATCAAAGCGGGTCTGGATGTCAATAGGCCCCTCCGCCAACTCCGACAGAATCACGGCCTCCAACAACTCATTGACGGCTGCCTGGACGCGCTGAATGACTTGACGGCGGGCGCCCCAGGCGCCGCCCTGGCTCTCAAAAAAGCGTAGGGCCTCGGACATGCCGGGGAGTTGAGGCTCGATGCGCATAGAAGCGCTTTGTGACGTCCCAATGCGGAACAGCAGATTCAGCGCGATGGCGCACAGGGAAGCCACGGCAAAGGGCGAACCGACAATGCTGTAAAGCCAGGGGGGAAGTCTCTGGATGAGTTCCGTCAACTGGATTGCAGACAGGCCGACGATGATGGAGCCACCGACCATAAAGATGCGCCGCGTGTCGAGCATCCTGGAAACGATCAGTTCCATTCCCGAGGTGATGAGGAAGGCGGCGGCGTAGACGAGGACGGCGCCGATTACCGGTGCCGGCATGCGGGACAGGAGTTTGGCGATGGGGGGAACAAATGCCGTCGCCACAAGGACAATGGCCGTCAACAGTCCGATGCGCCGGGCCGTGGCCCCCGTCGCCGAAGAAAGGGCGATATGAGCGGAAGAGACGCCGGTCCCCATGGTTCCCAGTGCCCCTGCCATGGCGGCGCCGGCGCCGTCTGCGAGGACGCCGTCGCTAACCGTGGCCATGTCCGGGCGAACCCATTCCGTCTGATTGATCTTTTGGCACGTAATGATACAGGCGACGGTGTCGAGCGAAGAAACCAGGGCCGTCATCAAAAAGGGGATCAGCAATGCCCATTGAAACTTCCAGTCCGGGATGGGTATCGTCGGCAGCGCCAGAAAACCTCCCTCTGTTACGGCCCGGAGGCTGGCAAGGTCGATTACGCCTAACCACAGGGCGGCGACGTAACCGGCAGCCAGACCGATCAACACTGAATAAAGACGGATGTGACCACGGGGCCAGATGCTCAAGGCGATCATGAGAGACAGGGTGATAAGGGCAACGGCAAAGGCGTGGGGATCGACGTAACTGTTGCCATGAAGGCCCAGAAAACGTGTAATCGCCGGTCCGACCATGGAGATTCCGAGCATCACAACCGCCACACCGCAAACCTCGGCCGGAAAGAGATGGCGAAAATGCTTCAGGAACCGTGAGAAAACGACGCTGAATAAACCGGCAATGACGGTCATCCCGAACGTGAGGCCCAGGCCGCCAATTTTGGCTGCCTGAATGGATACGGGGAGATAGATGGGAGTGGTGAGGTTGACGGCCAGATAACCGCTGCCCATGCCTTTCCGACCCAGGCATTGGAGGAACGTGCCGATGGCCATGGCCAGGATTGATGCCGTCACAACCCCTTCGGCGTCGAGCTGCGTCCCCCCCGATTCGGAGACCAGCATCAGGGGATAAACGATAAAGACAAGGGCAAGGATGGCATGTTGAATCGCCAATATCAGGGTTGTGCCGAAGGGGGGTATATCGTTAACCCCATAGATGATGCTGGCGGGTTTTTGTTCCATCAGCGAGTATCGATCGGCAAAATGTTACCCCTTCCGGTCAAATGTACAAGATCTTTTAAACGTATTGGTCTATCTGCCATACAGGATGGTGAAATCCATAAATTCTCCAGTAAAGTCTTTATCATGCTTTTCAACCCCGGTTACCCGGGCCAGCGGAGGGCCATGTTCACACCAGTGCTGCATGACTTCCATTTGAGCGTCTTCACCTTCGAAGATCGCTTCCACTCGTCCGTCCCGCAGGTTTTTCACCCAGCCCGTCAAGTTGAGGGCTATTGCCGCCTCCCGGGTGGAGGCGCGAAAAGCGACTCCCTGGACGCGACCGGAAATAATTACGTGTAGGCGTTTCGTCATTGCTAGACGGAACCGGTAGGGGATAGCAACTTGGCGAGTCGTTTTTGCTTTTCCATCCAGAGATGCTCTCCCTCTTCCACGGCGATCCTTTCGAAACAGACCAGATCGCCGGCTTTCAGGTGGGCGAGGCGGTCCTGATCCGCCCGGGCAATCACGGCTACCCGGGCATAACCGCCGATCGTTCTTTCATGAAGCTGGATGATCGGCAATCCGTCCCCGGGGATCTGGACCGTGCCGGAGACGATACCTTCGGATACGATGCTTTTCGCTGCCTCCGGTTTGAAGACCAGGGGCGTCCCTTCCAGGCGGATTCCCGTCCGATTGAGATTCGTCGAGACGGTAAAGAGTTCATGACAGCCCTTTTCCCAGAAATGGCGGCATGAGTCAGCGGTGAAAGCGTCTGCTTCGGGGCCTTCTATGACTCGGAGGATGTGGGGGGAATTCATGGGCGGGATCAGGTTCAGGGGGATGATGTTCGTTTCCATTTCCCGGGACTCCTCAAGGTGAAGGATGTCGCCGCTTTTAAGGGCTGCCCCGTTCAAACCGCCGAAACGGCATTCGATATTGGTCGTGTAACTGCCCATGACCGCCTCCGCTTTAATCTTTCCCGCAAATCCTATATAGTAGCGAAAGCCTTCCGTAATCTCCTTTACTCGCAGGAGACTGCCCCTTTTTGCCTGAAAGGAAGCCCAGGGTCGAAGCGGGGTATCATCGAGGAAGGCCTTGACCTTGGCTCCGGCGATGGCACAGACGACGTCGGCGTCAAATTGCAGGGCAAATCTCGGACCGATAACTTCCAAGATCGGTGCGTTTGCACAATCCAGGAGGGAGTACAGGGCCTGACAGGCATAACGGTCCAGGGCCGATGACGCGGGTACGCCGACGGCGCCAAAACCAGTGCGCCCCAAATCGACGATCAGGGAGAAGAGGCCGGGATTACGAACGGTAATGGCAGGGGTCATTATTTCAGCGCTCCTCTATAAAGCGGACTTTGTCGCCGATCTGCATGAGGCTGTAGGGTGGCCTCGCCGGATCGAAAAGCCGGATATCCGTGCGGCCGATAATGCGCCAGCCTGCCGGTGATTCAAAGGGATAAATCCCTGTCTGTAGCTGGGCGATGCCCACTGAACCAGCCGGAATTCTTGTCCGGGGGGTTTCTAGGCGGGGGGCGGCAATACTTTCGTCGAGGGTTCCCAGGTAGGGGAAACCGGGGGTGAAACCCACGGTAAAGACGGTGTAAAGCTCGGCACAGTGTCTTTCGATAACCTCGGATATATCCAGATGGCAGTGTTTAGCCACGAAGGAAAGATCCGGACCGTAGTCGTCGCCATAGTGGACGGGAATTTCGTGGATCTGCGGGGGGGGCATCTCGACGGCTGACAAGTCGGCAAGGCGCTCTCTCAAAAGGTCCGCCAGGGTTTCGTAGGATGTCATATCATCATCGTAAATCACTAGGCAGGAACAGAAAGAAGGAATTATCTCTATGATATCAACACGGTGCAGCGATATGAGGAGGAAAAAGGCCCGCCGGACCTTCTCGTGGACCTCCATATCTATCTGGCTGCCGAAGATGATTCGGAGGGCGCTCTCGGCGTAACGCTTGATAATCATGTCAGAAATTTGGAAAGGGGGGCCATCTGAATCTGGTTTTCCCGTAAAAGACGGTTAATATTTGCCGCCGCCTCGATGCTCTCCCGATTATCACCGTGGAGGCACAAGGTATGGATCTCCATCCCGATCCAGCGGCCGGTGACGCTTTCCAGACCCTTCTTTACGACCATCTCCACAGCACGCCGGGCGATCTCTTCATGGTCCTTGAGGACGGCGCCGGGAAGTTTTCGGGACAGCAGCTCACCGTCGTCGGTGTAGGCGCGGTCCGGGAAGGCTTCCAGGGCCAGGCGGATACCTTCTTGCCGGCATCGTTCCCGGAGTTTGTCCGTATTGCCCGTGGCCAATGTCAGGAAGATGGGGTTGCCAAAGCTGTCCCGTAGAACACGGGCGACTTTCATGAGGAGTTCTTCCTTGGTGACCAGATAATTGTAGAGGGCGCCGTGGAGTTTGACATGCTGAAGGGGCAGGGCGTAGCGATCAAGAAACCCCTTTAGCGCCCCGACCTGGTAAATCACATCGTTGACGAGATCTTCAGGGGCAATGTCCATGAAGCGCCTTCCGAAGCCGACCAGGTCCGGGAACCCCGGGTGGGCGCCGATTCGTACCCCGTTTTCCTTGCATAGACGGACCGTTCTGTCCATGACGGTGGGGTCCGAGGCATGGAAACCGCAGGCGATATTGGCGGAGGTGATATAGGGGACGACTCCGTCGTCACCGCCGATGGTATAGGCGCCGTAGGATTCTCCCATGTCGCAGTTGAGGTCGATGTATGATTTCATGTTGATTCCATTAACAAAAAAAAGGTCTCTTCGTCAAGGATTGAAATGCCAAGAGTTTTTGCCTTGTCCAGCTTGGAGCCGGCCGACGTACCGGCAATCACGTAATCGGTTTTCTTTGTGACCGATTCCGAAGTTTTCCCGCCCCGGGATTCGATAAGCTGCCTGGCTTCCTGCCTGGTCATGCGTTCCAGGGTTCCCGTGAGGACGAATGTTTTTCCCGAAAGGGCCCCGGAAGCCTCCGTAGACGCGGAAAAGAGGCGATTTATCGGCGCGACACCGGCTGTTTTCAGCTTCGCCAGGACCTGCAGGTTCGATGGTTCCTGAAAGAAACGGACGATGCTTTTTGCCGCCTCCGGACCGACATCGCGAATCGTCGTCAGTTCATCGACGGTGGCCGCCATGATATCTTCCAGAGCGGCATATTTACGGGCGAGGATCTTGGCCATACTTTCCCCGACATGGCGGATTCCGAAGGCGAAGATTAGTTTTTCGAGAAAAGGACTCCTTGTACCGGCGATTGCCCGCAACAGGTTTCCTGCCGATTTCTCTCCCGTCCTTTCCAGGGGCAGCAACTGTTCGGCCCTCAGAAAATACAGGTCCGCCGGGTCTTTGATCAGACCGGCGTCAACGAGCTGATAAACCATTTTTTCTCCCAGGCCCTCGATATCCATCCCCCCCCGGGAGGCAAAATGGACGATGTGTTCCTTAATCTGGGCGGGGCAGGCGATGCCGATGCAGCGGTGGGCCGCTTCCCCCTCGATGCGTATAACCGCCGAGCCGCACACGGGGCAGGTCTGAGGAATGGCATAAGGCAACTCCGTGCCTTTGCGGAGGGATGTGACGACCTTGACGACCTCAGGGATGACGTCTCCGGCCCGTTGGACGACGACGGTATCGCCGATGCGGATATCCTTCCTGTCGATCTCGTCCTGGTTGTGGAGGCTGGCGCGGCTGACGGTGACCCCGCCGATCTGAACGGGCGTCATGATCGCTACGGGGGTCAATGCCCCGGTCCGGCCTACCTGGACGTCGATAGCCTCGATGACCGTGGTTTCCTGATAAGCGGGAAACTTGCAGGCCAGAGCCCAGCGGGGGCTCCGGGAGACGGCGCCGAGTTCATCCTGAAGGTCCAGATCGTTGACCTTGATGACCATCCCGTCGATTTCATATGATAAGTCTTCCCGGGCGGCATATAGCTCCCCGTAGCCCTGTACGCAGTCCTCGATTTGATCGACCCGGCGGGCAAAGGGATGTACCTTAAATCCCCAGGCTTTCAGAGCTGCGAGGACCTCCCAGTGAGTTTTCATTACCATATCCGCTGCCATGCCGATGGCATAGGCGAAAAAGTCCAGGGGTCTTTTGGCGGTGATGCGGGAATCGAGCTGGCGGAGGGAGCCGGCGGCGGCGTTGCGGGGATTGGCGAAGAGCTGTTCCCCGGCTTCCAGGCGTCGTTCGTTGAGAACACGGAAGGCCGCTGTCGCGATGACGATTTCCCCCCGGATTTCCAGCCGTTTGGGAATCGGCAGCCCTCCGTTCCCGAGCAGGGACAGGGGAATGGCGGCCACGGTCCGGATATTGAGGGTGACGTCTTCTCCGGTCGTCCCGTCGCCTCTCGTCGCCCCTGTAACCAGGGCGCCATGCTCGTAAAGAAGGTTGACGGCAACGCCGTCAAGTTTGGGTTCGATGACGTAGGCGATGGTTTCGGCCCCGCCGGGAAAGAGGCCGGAGGATCGCCCTAGAAAACGTTGAATTCGTTCGTCGAAGTCACGGATCTCCTTTTCCGTAAAGGCATTGGCCAGACTCAGCATGGGGCTCGGATGAGGGAAGGATTGAAATTTTTCGAGGGGTGGGGCGCCGACGCGCTGCGTTGGGGAGTCGGGATCTAAAAGCTCCGGGTAGCGTGTCTCCAGGTGCCGGAGTTCCGTGAACAGGAGATCGTAGGCGGCGTCGGATATTTCCGGGTCGTCCAACTGGTGGTAGCGCCGGTTATGATAGGCGATGAGGTTTCTCAACTCCTCGCTGCGGCCGGCGGCGACGGCAGGGGCCAAATCTTGTCCGTCCAAGATCATTCTCCGTCTTTTTCGCTATCCGGCTTGACGAGAGTCAGGGAGGGCTTGCCCCTTTTGGGAGGCCTTACCCCCGGTGACGGCGGCGCATCATGCATTTTCTGGATCTGTTCGTTGAAGATGTGATTCTTCGCCCGGACGGCATTGATGATGAAAAACACGATGACCGCTCTCTCCCATTCTCTGGAGACTTCGAAGTGCTCCATTTTACGTTTATACTTTTCCCACAGGGACGTCAGCGACGCCTCATCGAATCCGAGAATCTTTTCCGCCATCTTTTCAAGGGTTTGATCGAGCATAAAAACCTCACAACAGGTGATGAATTGGAACTCATTCTACCGATCCCAGACGATAATGTCAACATACATATCCAAATAACACTTGTCTTTTTAGTGGCTATCATGATAATTTGACCGCCATGAAAGCCATCGGCGCTCCCTGGAGAATGACCTACATTCGCGGAGCAAAATTAGATAACTGCGTCTTTTGCGCAGATTCGGAAAACTGCACCTGCACCGATCTGCGGCTTCGGGAGGGCGAGAAATCCTTCATCATGATGAACCGCTACCCTTATACAACGGGGCATCTCATGATTATTCCCTACCGGCATTGCAGCGGGATTGAAGATCTGGGGCCGGAAGAAAGAGTTGAGATATTTGATTTTGTCTCCCTGTCGGTCAAGGTCCTCAAGGAGAGTATTCATCCCGATGGTTTCAATATCGGGATGAATCTTGGTAAGGCGGCGGGGGCCGGCATCGAGGATCATCTGCACGTCCACGTAGTTCCCCGGTGGAACGGAGATACAAATTTTGTGAGTGTTGTAGGTGATGTCCGGGTAATCCCCGAGGATGTTGTCAAGACATGGGAACAGTTGCTTCCCTATTTTCAGAAATACCGCCAGGAGGCATGAAATGAAAGTTGTCTATACCGTGATTGTCGTTATTCTCATCCTGTTTATAATCACGTTTTCCCTTGCCAATACCTTTCCTGTCCAGTTGCGTTATCTGGACGTCTTCAATGTCGTCCTGCCGGCGTATATGCTCATTTTCATCTGCTTTCTCATTGGGGTCGTCTTTACGGGATTCATGGGTATCGTGGAGCGCTTTCGTCTGAACAGGACTATTGCCCACCTGAACAAGACCATTCGGGAATTGAGGCGGGAAATTCGCGCCAACGAGCCCCCGCCGATTATCGAGGATAAAGAAGGCGCCGGCCCTCCATAAAGACGATCAGAAATAATCCTATCCGGATCCAATTACTTCCCGAATTATCCGGGACAGATCCTCCATTCGAAAAGGCTTCTGAATAAATGCCTTGACGCCCCGGGCCATGATGTCTTTGGCCATCCCGTTCAAGCTGTAGCCGCTGGAAAGGATTAACTTGACATCGGTCTTGATGTCCTTGATCCGGTCATAAGCCTCGCCGCCATTCATGCCCGGCATGATCATGTCCATGATCACCAGATCGATGCGATCCCGATTCGTTCTGAAAATCTCTACTGCTTCATCGCCGGAGCGGGCAATAAGCACCTGATAACCAATTTGTTCAAGCATCCCCTGGGTTACATCGATAATGATCTTTTCATCATCCACGACCAGAATGGTTTCCTGACCTTTCATGACATCCTGGGCCGGCATTTCCTGTAAGGCAGCCCTCTGGTCGGAGGCGGGGAGGTAGATATTGAAGGTTGTCCCATGTCCTTTCTCGCTGCAGACATTAATGACGCCGCCGTGCCCCTTGATGATGCCGTAGGTGGAGGCGAGGCCGAGGCCCGTTCCCCTCCCCATCTCCTTGGTGGTGAAAAAGGGGTCGAATATCCGTTGGCGGGTCTTTTCGTCCATTCCCACTCCCGTGTCGGTCACCGATACCTTGATATAAACGCCGGGGGGGATGTCATAGGCCTGGAGATAGTTGCTGTCCAGGGTAACATTGTCCGTTTGCAGGTATAGCTCTCCCCCTCCGGGCATGGCCTGCCAGGCGTTGACAAACAGATTCAGCAACACCTGCTCGATCTGTCCCTGGTCTACATTGGCCGAGAATAGATTCTCTCCGTACTTTTCGTGGATCCGGACTTCTTTTTTCGTTCTCCCAAAAACGGCGACAGATTTTTTAATCAGATCATTCAGATTCGTCGGTTTGACCTCGTAACGGCCGCCCCGGGCAAATCCCAGCAATTGCCTCGTCAAATCGGCGCCGCTCTGGACCTGTGATTCAATTGCCTTCAGCTTATCGTAATGAGGATGCCCCTGCTCCATGCGCAGCAGCATTAGGGAGGCATATCCCTGAATACCCATGAGGAGATTGTTGAAGTCGTGGGCAATGCCGCCGGCAAGGGTGCCGATGGCCTCCATCTTCTGGGCCTGGAGGAGTTGCCCTTCGAGACGCCTCCTTTCTTTCTCGGCTTCTTTTTGCTGGGTGATGTCCATGGTGTTACCCAGCACTGCCGACCGCCCATGATAGGTAATAGGAGTGACCGTTTCCATCAGCCATTTGACCTGGTTGTC
>JANXZC010000069.1 GCA_025355725.1 Syntrophus sp. (in: bacteria) | reverse complement strand
TGTCATATTGACCCCAAGAATTATAGACCATCCCGATGTTGTTCAGGACTACTGCATGATCATCTTTCTTTCCGCCTTTTTTTAGTAATGCTGAGGCCTTTTCATAATGTTTGAGCGCCTCGGCATAACGACCCTCCTGATATGCCTGTTCCCCCATTTTAAAATAATCCAAGGCGTTGATGGCATGCACATTCGATGCAAGCAGGAGAAAGAATAAAATCATTATCCCTGTTAAAGATAGTTTCACCATTTTCCCACTCCTCCCGCAAACATAGGACCCATACTAACGAAGCAGCCGACCTCTGTTTTCGGCTGTGTCAGATCAGCCTGCTATGTGAGGCTTTGCGTTCCCTGTCAGCACGCCGGACATATCCCTCCACAGCCCCATTCTGTCTCACGCCAACAATGTCAAAGTCCTTGCCCTCCATGAAGGCCAATATTTCAGGGGCATGACGCTGTGCGTCAAACGAGATGAAAGATTCCGCAATGTACCGGGAAGATACGCTCCGCTCAAAGACTTGGCGCAAATCTGGAAGGGATGATTTGAGATGTTTCATGATTCCCTTTTGGTCATTGGATCTTCTTCAAGTGCTCCGCCTCTAACCGGAAGAATTGGAGCAGCTGATCGTTGTTATGTGAAGTGAGTAGGCGCCTCAGATCTTGCAGTTTCTGGTTGCTTATGTCGGATACCGCTTTGACGACAAGTTGGCGGAGCATGTCCCGCATCTCAACACATAAGGTCATTGCCATGTCGAGATCGGGGAAAACCACGCCCTTTTTCTCGTAATCACAATGAACCGCGTACGAGTTTCTGAAATCCACTATCCGCTGCCGAAAGGCGATGTACTCGTCGCGCGTCAAGCCGATTGCTGCTCGGAGCCGACTCCTGACATTGTTGAGTGTGAATTCCGAATCAATCGCGGCGATTGTCGGGTTTCCAAACAATTGACTGAAGTGCGTGCAGTCTTTGTACTTGTTGAAGACATGGCACCACTGTATCGCCGCGATTTCCCCAAGACAGTTCTGCAAGAATGTCCAGAGCTCGGGCGTTTTACCTGTCACGGCGTTGAAGTACAAGACCGCCCGGATGCATTTGCGGCAAGCTGTGTCCATCTGCCAGATTAGGTTGTGTTGGGTATCCGTCAGCATTGTTTATATCTACAGGTAAACGTAAAGTTCACAGAGAGCCGGGTGAATCCTGGTGATCCCGTACAGCGTATTGTTCGTTGCTTTTAACCTCGATTATCCGTTGTTGATCTCCGAAGATCAACATCAACATGACATTACCTGCAAGGAGTGGAATCGCCGATAGTTCGTCTTTCAAAGACTTGAGTAAATCAACATGCTTTGGATTACTGTCCCAAAACAAGGAGTGATCAAAAACGAACATGATAGTAGATCCTCCCGGTTCACGGTAATCTCGAACTGCCTTCTTCTTGGCGATAATTAGCGTGCGATCGATTGCAGCTTTGTACTGTGACGGATCGTCCCAATCAAATGTATTGACGTCGGAACAGCCTCGCTCGTTTACCAGTTCATTCTGCCGAATAACTGCTCGACCATCGATGGGCCATGTTATTTCAACAGAATGTTCGGACCCTGTTCTTATGTCTGTTACAGTTGCATCCCGGCCGGGTGTCCCGGGGACGAGCGCGCACATCACGTCGTCTCTGTTACCGTATTTCCATGTGCAGAAATGACCGAAGGGTATTAGCTCCTCCAGAAAAGTCTTGTATGGTTCCTTGCGGAGTCGAGCGACCTTTTTCAATTCGCTATTGGCAGCAATGTAATCATATGTCTCGTGAATGTACCTCGCAAGGTCTCCCGGAGTTCGGGGAACGGTGAATGCCTCTCTTGTAATGTGTGATACTATCGTCATTCTCCACCGAACGACCAGCATGACGGGTGGCGCTACGCCATACCGTCCATGCTCTGGTTGGCCAATTCATGTCAGTGCGTTGAGTCTTATCACATGGTAATCAATCTCGCCCCATATTAAAGGTGCTAGACTTCCTATGGGGATCGATGTGATCTCCGCCAAGGCTATGGTCGGGTGGCTCTCCAGATGCAGTGTCACAAACATATTGCTGATTTGGAATACTCGGTGATGGATATTGGCGACTTGTCTGTCGTCCTCATATACCACGCCGCCGAACGCGTCCAGTATCGGCGGAATTGCCCGGTCAATGTCAGGTTGGTGACATTTGGAAGCGACAAAAGTTTCGACGAAGACTTCGAATGGGCAGGACAGCGGTTTTGGGAAACGCCTCTTGACTTCCGGTAAAAGCGCGGCGACAGTCTCCTTCGGCTTCCGTTTGCCCTTAGCGCTTCGTTCTGATCTGGGATTTCCCGGGCATATCAGGATGAGTTCCCCAATGGCACCGTAGGCGATCGGGAAAGCTGGTATTGTTCGCCTGGCTGAACTCGCGTGTGACTTGAGCACTGCCTGCGATGCCGTTGCGAGACACTTCCCCAATCCCACACAGCGAAGCTCAAGCACGGATTCCCACGGACAGATCGTGATGCGGCTTTGATCTCCCCAATCGAAGTCATATGGAACCCCAAGGTCAGATTCGCAAAAGAGGAGCCCACGCAACCCCCACTTGGTCTTCCATGATAAGAACTCGTGACTGAAGTCCTCACAGTAGTCGGAGTAAACGACTTCGACATAAGTGTCACCCAACACAATGCTTGGGAAGATGCCCCGGAGCAGGCTTTTACCATCCTGCAGAAGTCTTGAGTTCTCAGCCATGCTGTTCTCTTCAGCCAACGATTAATATGCCAAGTTGGTATTTCCCGAACTTCCTCTCGATCCTACTTTATTTCTTGAAGAAATAAAAAGTAAAATACATAATATAATCAAAACAGTTAAACTTTCGCAACTTGGTAATTGTTGGTAATAAAGTGCAAATGCCAAATTGGTAAAACATGTGCAAAATAGTAAAAGCCTATAATGAATACCGCTTGAAAGGTTGGATGTCTCTCAAAATTACCGGATGCTCGCTTAAGGAAGGAGATATTACCACCGAACGTTGGAAAAATCACGCTGAAATATCTGCATGTTTCATCCCGTTATCATTGTTCCGGACCGACCATCCAGCCCATCGCTTCGTAGATGCACAAAATAACCAGCTATGTCTTTTTGATTGAGCATTTCCGATCGAAAGTTGCTAAACAAAGACCTTCCCCCATTTTGACGCTTTCAATAAAATAGCTTATAGTTTCTCGACTGGCTCAAAGTTGCATGACTGACATAGCTTTCCAGGTAAACTAACGTCTGTACAGAGAATCTATTTCTTCCGCAGTTCCACCGCCCAGGAAGAAATTTTCTGTTCTTCCCGCAAAATGCATCCCCGGTTGGAATAAAGGTTGTCATCAATGAGGCGCAGGCATTCCGTACCCCGGAGGGCGCCGTTTTCAGAAGTGAAAATGGAGATGATAGAATCATCGACGATGATGAACTTCCCCGTCATTTTTCCCAGGGCCTGGTTCTCGGAGACCCAGGATGTCAATTCCTGTCCGCGTTCCATCGGGACAATCTCATCGCGGGTTTTATATTCCACCGCATTATCCCCTTGCAGGGTCATAGAGGAATCATTGATCCACAACCCGTCCGCATGGCTTATTTTTGTTTCCCCCTCCACAGGGTGATACCGCCCCTGATCGTCGATATAGACTCCCTTGGCAATCCAGATGTTTTCTTCAAAGAGAAAAGGGTGATAAATCATGTTTCAATTAGCCTTTGATAGGAAAGTTTCTTCGCGGCAGGACTATAAGGTAATGAATCGTTGTGAGTCAAGCAAAGAAAAGAAGGATAACCATATCACATCTCCTTGACATAGAATCTAAAATCAGTAATGAACTACCCCGCAGCAAGCTGAGGGGCATCTAAGACGGCATTGAAAGGATAGTAGCCATGAACATTATTGTTTCCGGATCACTTGCATATGACAGGATAATGGATTTCCCAGGACACTTCTCTGATCACATCCTGCCTGATAAGATTCATGTTTTAAACGTCTGTTTCCAGGTAAACGGCATGAAGGAAAAATACGGCGGCACGGCGGGTAATATTGCCTATTCCCTGACCCTGATGGGTGAAAAGCCCATCATCTCTTCCACTATCGGCCATGATTATGAAAGGTACTTCGCGTGGTTGGCAAAGAACGGGATCTCTACGGAAAACATTAAAATTATCGCCGATGAATTCACGGCGGGCGCCTATATCACCACCGACCAGGCCGACAACCAGATTACCGGATTCAATCCCGGGGCCATGAAATATCCATCGGCATTGGACTTTGATAAATTCCATCCCAAAGAAACCATTATTATTGTCTCTCCCGGCAATCTTGAAGACATGATTACTTACCCCCATGCCTGTAAAGTCAGGGGAATCGATTATATCTTTGATCCCGGGCAGTCCCTGCCCATGTGGGACGCAAAAGAACTGATCCAGGCCATAGATGGGTGCGGAATCCTCATCGTCAATGATTACGAGCTGGACCTGATTATAAACAAGACCGGTTTGAACAAGGAAGCCTTACTGACGATGGCCGGGACGATCATTACCACCCGGGGAGAGTTTGGTTCCCAGGTTTCCACACGGGATAGTGAGATTGACATTCTCCCCGTCAAGGCAAGAAAAGTTGAGGACCCGACGGGGGCCGGCGATTCTTACCGGGGAGGCCTGATCAGCGGTCTGGTTCAGGGTAAGGACATCGAGCAATCAGCCAGGATGGGTAGCGTTTGCGCCTCCTTCGCCGTCGAGTCCTATGGCACCCAAGAATACAGTTTCACTGTTGATGAATTCAATGAGCGACTAAACGGCTGATCGGCATTTTCCCGGTCGGACTCATTAAGGAGAATCATGAAAGCAGAAGATATTAAACGGGTGTTGATAATCGGCGGCGGGACCATGGGAAGCCAGATCGCCCTGCAGTTTGCCGTCCGTGCCTGTGATATTGTCATCTATGACATAAAGGAGGAAGCCCTGGCAAAATCGGTGACCTCCATAAGGAAAATGGCGGCAAGCCTTGTCCACCAGCAGGCCGTCACACCGGAGGAGGCCGAGACGGCGATCGGGAGAATAACCACGACCACCGTTCCCGAAACGGCGGCGGTGGATATTGACCTGATCAGCGAATCGATACCGGAAGATCCCATCCTGAAAGGGGAAACCTTTTCCCTCTTTCACGGCCTTTGTCCGGAACGCGCTATCTTCACGACCAACACCTCGACATTGCTTCCGTCCATGTTTGCCGAGGCTTCCGGACGTCCGGAAAGGCTGCTGGCTCTGCACTTCCATGATCTGCGAATATCCAATGTCGTGGATATCATGCCCCACCGGGGGACGGATGAGAAAGTCGTGGCACTGGTGCAAGCCTTTGCCAAGCGCATGGGATTGGCCCCCATAATGATGGAAAGAGAGAGCAGCGGCTATATTTTCAATGCCATGTTCGGCGCCCTGCTGTTATCCGCCCAAACCCTGGCGGCAAATCAGATTGCCTCCATTGAAGATATCGACCGGGCCTGGATGGGAGTCATGAAAATGCCCATCGGCCCTTTCGGGATGATGGACAACGTCGGACTGGATACGGTCTGGAAGATTACCGAATACTGGGGTAGAAGGAGCGGGAACGAGCAGCAGTTACAAAATGCCGCCTTTCTGAAACAGTATGTCAAACGGGGTGAGCTGGGGCAAAAATCGGGAAAGGGATTCTACTCCTACCCTCAGCCGTCGTTCATAGAGCCGGGGTTCGTCGAGGGGAAATGATCATCCCCTTTTTTTTCGGTAATCAGCGAGACATTCTTCAGAAAAACAGGGATGTGGCCGAAAAAGTGTCCATCTACCAGGTGAGAGGTTGGGTAGTCTGTACGGATCAATGATAACGGGATGAAACATGCAGATTTTTCAGTTAACTTGATCTGACAAGGGATATCAACAGAATCCATAGAACACGAGATTAGTTATGGAGCGGACATATCAACATTGATTATTCTTCTTGATGTAGGGGGACTTTGTGCTTTATACATCACACATTGAAGGAGGGAGGTTATGAAGAGAGATATGGCGCCGATACATCCTGGCGAGATACTATCAGAAGATTTTTTGAAGCCAATGGAAATATCGCAATACCGGCTTGCCAAGTCGCTCGGCGTCTCTCACCGTCGCATTGGTGAAATAATTGTCGGGAAAAGATCTATCACGGCGGATACGGCGCTGCGACTGGCCAAATATTTTGGGACGGACGCGCAAAGCTGGATGAATCTGCAAACCCATTACGATCTTGCGATAGCCCAGGAAACACTCGCGGAAAGGCTGGAAAAAGAGGTCGTGACATTCCAGGGCTTGACCTCCCAATAATCATAAGCGGAATTCATGATAGGCAGAATTTGCGGAAGAGCCGCCGGAGAGGGAAGAGGTTGACGACGATGACGGACAAACTGATAGCGGCGAAGGAAGCGGCCTCTTGGGTGAAAGATGGGATGCACCTAGGGGTGGGGGCGGGCATGACGATGAACCCCATGGCCGTGGTGCGGGAAATTATCTGTCTGGGTGTGAAGGGTTTGACTCTGACCCCGGTGCTTACGGGAGGATATGTGGCAGATCTCCTCATCGGTGCCGGGTGTGTCGAGACGGTCCAGTTTCCCCAGATCGTCCTCGATGAATTTGGCCTGGCCCCCAATTTCCGACGGAAATGCGAGCGTGGCGAGCTCAAGCTCCTGGAGACGATCTGACCGGCCCTGCTCTTGGGACTCCAGGCTGGGGTCCATAATCTGCCGTTCATTCCTGTCCTTGGTTTCATGCATTCCGACCTGATGAAGGTTCGCCGGGACCTCAAAACAGTGCGCGATCCCTACTCTGGTAACGAGTATGTCGTCGTTTTGCCAGTTATTCCCGATGTAGCCATTATCCATGCTGCCAAAGGCAGTCGCAGTGGGGAGATCACGACCGACGCCACCCGTAATGACCGGCTCCTCGCCATGGCGGCCAAGAAAACCATTGCCGTTGTGGAGGAGCTTGTGGAACCGGAAGACGTTCTACCCGGTCGTCAGGAGGTCTTTGTGGCTTCCGTGCATATCGATGCGGTGGTCCTGGCCCCCGGTGGGGCTCATCCGACGGCTTGCCCGGGAATTTACGAAACCGACGCCGCCCATATCCGGGAATATATCGCGGCGTCCAAGGACGAGCAGGGATTTGCCGCCTATATGGGAAAATACATTTTCGCGCCCGAAGATCATGGCCGGTATCTTGAAACTGTAAATTTTCGCGGGGGGAAACAGTTATGACGAAACCAAACATTTCCAATCAATCGGTTCAACCCCCGGAAGTGATGATCGGCGCCATTTCCAGACTGTTGCGGGACGGCGAGTGGGTAGCGACGGGAACCCTGTCGCCCCTCCCGGCGGCGGCAGCGCTGCTGGCGAAAATGACCCATGCCCCCCACCTGACAACGCTCATTTACGGCGACCCCGATTTCCGTCTCTCCGAGGGCTTTCATGAGCTGTTTGCCCTTGCACAGAAAGGGAAGATCGACGTATTCTTTCTTTCCGGGGTACAGATCGACAAGCAGGGACGCATCAATCTTTCCATACTGGGGGACTATGACCGGCCGACCGTTCGTTTGCCCGGCGGCGCCGGGTCGTCCATGCTTTCCGCCCTGGTCAGGCGGGTGATCATTTTCACAACCAGTCATAACCGGCGGCTTTTTGTTCCCAAGGTGGATTTTGTCAACGCCACGGCCGCTGATGACGCCCCCTGGCGGCGGGGCGGCCTCAGCCATGTGGTCACGCCGCTCTGCACGATGGCCTTCGACGGCACAAAGAAGGAAATTGTCCTGGAATCCCTCTTCCCCGGCGTCCCGTTGGAGGAAGTGATCAGCAATACCGGGTTTGATCTGGCCATCGGGGAACGGTCCATTCCGGTTATGAACACCCTGACGGATGAAGAACTGACAATGCTGCGGGGGCCGGTGCAGGAGCGGATGCGCCTGATCTACCCTCAATTCGCCGCCTCGGTCTGGGGATCATGATCATTTTTCTCCTCACCTTTTTATTTCTCTACGGCGGCATCCATCTGTTATTCTATTTCCGCCTGAAAGCGGCTTTCCAACTGACGCCGATGGTTCACGCCGCTGTCGTGGTATGCATGCTGGTCTTGCTTATCAGCCCCATCCTGGTTCGTCTTTTCGAACGCCATGGCTATGAGGGTGCCGCCTGTTTCCTGTCCTATCTCGGTTATTCCTGGATGGGGGTGGTCTTTTTATTTTTTGTCGCCTCCCTATGCCTTGATTCTTACCGTTTCGCCGTCTGGATGAACAGCGAGATCGGCGGTTTTGAGCTGAACCATCTCTATCCCTCCGCCCTGGTCCTGTTCCTGGTACCCCTCCTTATCTCCGTCAGCGTCAATATTTACGGTTATTTTGAGGCGCTGAATATCCGGACTGAGCACCTTGTAATTAAGACGGAAAAAATCCCCAAATATATCGAGAAGCTCAGGATTGTGCAGATCTCTGACGTCCATGTGGGGATGATTGTCCGGGAGGGACGTCTGGAAAGGATGACGGAGGCTGTGAAGAAGGCCGCGCCGGACATCCTTGTATCCACTGGTGATCTCGTGGACGGCCAGATCGACAATATCTACGGATCGTTGACGCTCCTGAAGGGCATCCAGGCGAAATACGGCAAATACGCTGTTACGGGAAACCACGAATTTTACGCCGGCCTTGACCAGGCCGTTGATTTTACCCGCCAGGCCGGATTTACGGTGTTGCGGGGCGAAGGGATCAATGTTGCGGGGATGATTAATATCGCCGGTGTGGACGATCCGGCGGGGAAAAGAATGGGAAACTACCGCGGGATTCAAGAATCAAAGATCATCGCCGATCTTCCCGGGCGGACCTATACGCTCCTTCTGAAGCACCAGCCGATCGTTGATCCGGCGGCGCTGGGGGCCTTCGATCTCCAACTTTCCGGTCATACGCATAGAGGCCAGATCTTCCCGTTCAGCATAGCCACGGGGTTCGTTTTTCCCTTACAGAGCGGTTCTTTCAACTTATCAGGAGGGTCGCGTCTTTACGTGAGCAGGGGTACAGGAACATGGGGGCCGCCGATGCGGTTTCTCTCACCACCGGAAATCACAATCATTGACCTGATTCCGGAATGAATAATTCTTGACGGGTATCCCGTTAATATTCCCTTTTCTTGAATACGGCGGCCATGCATTCGATGGCCCGGCCGATCTCCGAGAATACGGGGATTCCAAGGGTCCGTGCCTCGTTGTAAAAATTGAAGGCCTCTTCCCTCTTTCCAAGAAGCCAGATAAAGGCGGGCTTACGGGCCGCATTGACCTGCTGCGACAAATCATTAATATCAAAGAGGATACGGAAATTGCCCACAAAGGCGTGGAGGAGGACGGCGTCCACCCGGGAATCTGCAAGCACTGCCGTTAAGGCCTGACCGATGACATCGACCTTTCCGCCGGCATGACGTTCCAGGGCGGGCCAGAGATCAACGGGATTGCTTACGGGCATCCATTCCGGGAAAAGCCTGCCCAGCGACTCTTTCGTTTGTTCGGAAAGGTCGGCTACTTCCAGGCCGTTCGCTTCCATGAAATCTGCGGAAACGATACCCGCCCCGCCGCTGAAGGTCAGGATGGCCACACGACCGGGATGGTCTTTTCTCCGGGGCGGGACCATGCTCAGGGTCCGGCAGAGATCCATCATCTGCTTAAAATCGCTCGCCTCGACAACACCGGCCTGGGCAAAGGCGCCCTGAGTAATCCGTTCGTTTCCTGCCAGGCTGGCAGTATGGCTCATGGCGGCCTGGGCCCCCTTCGCACTTTTGCCGCCTTTCAGGACCACAATCGGTTTTGGAGAGTTCCGGCAGATGTCTATAAAACGGCGACCGTTGAGGAGAGATTCCAGGTATAGCCCGATGACCGCAGTATCTTTATCTTTGATGAGCCAGGGGAGGAGGTCGCACTCGTTGACGTCGATCTTGTTTCCTACCGAACAGACCTTGCTGATGCCCATGATGCCGTGGGTCATGATATCGACAAGAAAGCCCGCCGATAACATGCCG
The DNA here is from genome assembly GCA_025355725.1 of Syntrophus sp. (in: bacteria). Lineage (GTDB taxonomy): Bacteria > Desulfobacterota > Syntrophia > Syntrophales > UBA8958 > UBA8958. The sequence continues at coordinate 17,394 of JANXZC010000069.1, read as the reverse complement.
CTTTGGACAACCAGGGAAACGCTGCCGGGAATCAGACCTGCCTTAAAGGCCCGGGGATCCATAAAAGAAAAAACGTGGCCGTTTACAGCGTCAACCAGGCCCATGCAATTTGGACCCCAGAGCCTGATCCCCGTTGTCCTGGACATATTAATCAGGGAGGACTGGAGGCTCTTGCCGTCTGCCCCTGTTTCGGCGAAGCCGCCGGATTCGATGATAACTCCCGGGACGCCCTTGTCGGCGCATTGGGCGACGGCGTCGGTAACCTGACGGGCGGGAACGAAGACAATGGCCAGATCAACGGGTCCGGGGATGGCGCTGACGGAAGGATAACAGGTAAGGCCCTCGATCTCGTCGTAACGGGGATTTACGGGATAGATTTTGCCCTGGTAACCGGTTATCAGGTTTTTCAGGATGGCGTTGCCACCCTTGAAGGGGTTGGTTGTCGCGCCGATGACGGCAATGCTTTTCGGTTTAAAAAAACAGTCCATTATTCCCTTATTCCTTCAACAGGATGATGACATCCAGGTATTGCTTCCCCCATTTTTTGGCTTCTTTTTCACTGGTGAAAAAGAGATCGATATGTTCTCCCTTGATGGCGCTGCCGATGTCATGCACCTCCCCCCATCCGTAACCGGGGACGTACATCTTTGTGCCATAGGGATAGCGGGTGATGTCGGCGGCGATGGTTCCTTTTTTGGCCTTGGTGCCGTCGGAGGTGATGCCGACCTCCTTGCGCTTGCCTTCATTGGGCCCGTAGGCATAAACGGGGGGCATGAAAAAAAGGCCCAATTTGCGTTTCCATCCCGTCGATTTCTTCCCCGCATCATAACCGGTTACCAGCATCTTCCGGACGATTTTTTTTTCTTTGGTCTTATAGGGCGACTTGCCGCATCCATGGGCGAGAAAGCAGACGACGACGATGGCAAGGAAGAGATAACGTCCTTTCTGCTTAGACAGAGATAACATGCGAAGGGGGTATCATAAGCGTGGTCGTTATTTCAACTACGTTAATCAATCGCCTTGACATCAACGACATAATACAGCGTGTCTCCGAAACAGGTGGTTGGCACGCCTTTATGTTGCTCATAAACGACGGAAACCCGCTTGCCGGCCAATTTATTGATGCGTGCGGCTACATTGTCGTCCCGGATGCTGAAAAAGAATTTCTCCGGGATGGCCCCGGGCATGGTTACCATCGCCATTTCTCCCTCCCAAGTCTTGCATACCCAGCCGCTCTTGGAAAGTTTCTGGACATAACCGGTCCGTTCGCCCTGGGAGAAATTCCAGGTTATCGTAACCCAGGTATAGAAAATAAAACCGGCGATCGGCACGAGCAGGATAGCCGCTATCCATAAGTTTAGCCGCGATTTGTTGAGATGTTTCCCCGATTCATCGGCCATGACAATACCTCCTTCTTCTAAATCATCAGCGTGCATCATAGGATAAGAATGGTGAAGCGTCAACGGTAAAAATGACACGGCAAAACTGATTATTGTTGCTATGAAATGAGGTTTGATATTTTACCGCACTTGATATAGTCGATAGCAATAATAAAGTGAGAGAAGAGAGAGGTTAAGAATGGAAGGTAAAAAAGTTAGAGATAGTTCGGTGGTCATGGCGCAGCAGATGAACCCCCAGGATGCCAATCCCGCCGGTAATGTTCACGGTGGGGTAATCATGAAACTCATCGATACGGCGGCAGGGGTTGCGGCCATAAGGCACGCCCGGTCCAATGCCGTCACGGCCTCCGTGGACCGGTTGGATTTCTATCATCCCGTCTTTGTCGGGGACTTTGTCACCCTCCGGGCCAGCGTGAACTTCGTTGGGAGAGCCTCCATGGAAGTGGGAGTGCGCGTAGAGTCGGAAAATCTCCTTACCGGTGAGCGGCTCCATACCTCGACGGCCTATCTGACCTATGTGTCCCTTGACAAGAATGGCAAGGCGCTGGCACTACCGCCGCTGATCCTGGAGACGGACACGCAGAGGCGGCGTCATGGAGAGGCAAAGACCCGACGGGAAATGCGTCTTGCCGAAAAAACGCATGAAAAGGCATGCCAGCGGGATCAGGATATTCCTTAAAAAATAAGATCATCCCTTATTTGTTTCGGCGTTGAGTCCGTTGCGTGGGCACTGCGTTCCATGGGTTGTCGGGCCAGGGGTGTTTCGGATAGCGTCCCTGCAATTCTTTCTTGACTTGGGGATAGCCGCTTTCCCAAAATCCCTTCAGATCACGGGTGATCTGGACCGGACGTCCGGCGGGCGACAGGAGATGGATAAGGACGGCCACCCGCCCGTCTGCTATAGTGGGGGTCGTAGCGAGACCGAACATCTCCTGGAGCTTTACAGCCAGGACGGGCAGCTCCCCGGCTGCGTAATCCAGAAAAACACTGCGACCACTGGGAACGGCAAGGTTTGTCGGGGCGCTCTCGTCAAGGCGTTTCCGCTGCTCCCGGGAAAGGAGGGCCTTCAGGGCCGGGAGGAGAGCGAGACCGGCAAGCTGCTCCCCGGTGCGGAGGCCTGTAAGCCAGGGCGCAAGCCATCCCTCCGGGGATGACAGAAGTGCCTTTTCCGCCAGGTCCGGCCAGTTCTCCTCGGAAAATGCGCGCCCCAGCAGGGCGACGCGGCCTTGAAATTGCCTGGTTTCCCTGTCAAAGGTCAGGGCGGTCGCCCCGGAACGGATCGCTTGGCACAGGATCGGGATCGCCTCTTCATCAGGGGCGGGGAGAGGTTTTGTCGAAAGCGTTAGCGCCCCCAGCCGCTCTGCAAGAAACGAGAGAATCCTGCCTTCCTGCTTGTCCCATTCCACCTGCCGCTGTGTCTCAATATGGGCGCTCATTTCCCGCCTGATGGTCTCTTCGGTCACGGGTTCGGCCATGTGGATCGTCCCTTCCGCCTTTTCACCCCCGTCAAGGTGAACGGCGACGAGAAAGGGGCTTGCGGCCAGGCCGCTCCCCCGGGGCAGCCGCACCCCTCTTCCCTGAGCCAAAAGATAGCGACCGCCCCCTTCGTCGCGCCTTTTGGCGATCCGGTCGGGATAGGCGCGGAGGAGGAGGGAGGAAATATCCGGGTCATCACTTTTCCGGACCGCCCCTCCCGCCGCCGTATCCACCAAATCCCGGAGCTGTTGCGCCACCCGCTCCACGGCCCGTAAGGCATATGGGTCCGTTCCTGCGGGGGCCTGCTTTTCCTTCCCCCAGCGCCGGAGCATATTGAGGCGTTCGCTGATGTCTGCTCCCCCCTGCCGCTCCCTGTCATCCATGTTATTACGGCGCATAATGTCTCGTTCGGAAAGGAGGGCGGCAAGATCCGCTCCCAGGCGGAGGCGCCATGATTCGGAGGCCCGCATTAGCAATCTCCCCAGGCGGGGGTGGAGGGGCAGGCGGGCCATGGCGCGGCCGACAGGCGTCACCGCAGCCCCGGCTTGATCCAGAGCGTCCAGATCCCTGAGGAGCTGCCGGGCGCTTTCCCAGGCCGATGGAGGCGGCGGGTCGAGCCAGGCCATGGCCAGCGGGTCCGTTACGCCCCAGGCCGCCAATTCGAGGACCAGGGAGGAAAGATCGGTGGTGAGGATCTCCGGCGGCGTGTAAGGGATCATAGACTCATAGACATGACGGCTGTAGAGGCGGTAGCATGTCCCCGGCCCGAGGCGGCCCGCCCGGCCCTGACGCTGTGTCGCCGACGCCCTAGACGTCTTAACCGTTACGAGACGGTTCATCCCCGTGGCGGGATCGTACTGGAGCCTCCGGGCCTGTCCGCCGTCGATCACCACCCGGACCCCTTCGATAGTGAGGCTCGTTTCGGCGATATTTGTCGCCAGGACGATCTTCCGTTGCCGGGCCGGCAGGATTGCCCGTTCCTGCTCCGGGAAAGGCAAATCTCCATAGAGGGGATGGAGGGAAACGGGGTCTTCCCGTCCTGTCAAGGCCTCCTGTAGGGCCGCCGTGGCCCGGCGGATTTCAGCGGCCCCGGGCAGAAAAACGAGGATGTCCCCCGTCGTTTCTCTCAATGCGGTGAGGACAGCGCCGACAGTGCGATCCTCTAATGGTTCGCCCCGGGCCCCTGGCCATCCATTGTCCGGCAAATAACGCTCCTCCACGGGGAATGCCTGACCTGTTGCCGAAATCACCGGTGCGTTGCCCAGCAGGGCGGCAATGGGACCGGCCTCGATGGTCGCCGACATGACCAGCAACTTGAGATCTTCCCGGAGGCCCCGTTGAATATCGAGACTCAGGGCCAGGGCCAGGTCTGCCTGGAGGCTCCGCTCGTGAAACTCGTCGAAAATGATCATGGCGACCCCGTCCAAAGCGGGATCGTCCAGGAGGCGTCGGGTAAGGATTCCTTCGGTAACTACCTCCAGGCGGGTATCTTTTGAAATCCGGCGGTCGAAACGGATGGTATAGCCGACGGTCTGACCGACGGGTTCCTTCAGGAGCTTGGCCATCCAGCGGGCCGCAGCAACTGCCGCGATCCGCCGCGGCTCGAGCATGATGATCCGTCCCTGCGCTGCGGGAATCAACTCCAGGAGTGCCAGGGGGACCCGCGTCGTTTTGCCGGAGCCGGGCGGGGCCTGGAGAACAACGGCAGGTTTGGCGCGGACGGCCTCTTTCAGCACCGTAAGGATATGGTCGATGGGAAGTGTATTCACAGAGTTCAGATATGATATACCATAGGACGTCCTTATAGATAGAAATTAACTTTTCCTGGCGGCAACTATAAAGACGCCATTCTCCCATGTCAAGGAGATTACCCGGATAAAAATGGCTCATCCCTAGGCGGCATGACCGGCGGGTAAGATTTCATTTAGGCCGCCTTTTATCGGTGGATGGGTCTGGTTTCGGCAGAGGATACAATCCCATGCTCGTCACCCTTTTTCGAATGGGTTGAGAATCATCTTCCAGAAGCGCGCGTATCGGTCATCCAGGAAGCCCGAGAGGCCGATGATCATACTTTCGCGACCTGCCGCCGGCTCTGCCCGATAGGTTCCGAAGAGTCGGTCCCACCAGGAGAGGTTAAAACCAAAATTGTGGTTCGACTCCTCCCGGAGGGTGGAGTGGTGGACGAGGTGCATATCGGGGGTGACCAGGATCTTACGAAGGAGATTGTCCATCCCTGCGGGGATTCGGAAGTTCCCATGGTTGAACATGGACATGCCGTTGAGAAGTACCTCGAAAATGAAGACGGCGACGGCGGGAGGGCCGAGGACGGCCACCACGGCCATTTTGATCAGCAGGGAGATTATTATTTCCAGAGGGTGAAACCGGAGTGCCGAGGTTAGATCGAGGTCCATATCTGTGTGGTGCATCCGGTGGATGCGCCAGAAAAAATTGATCCGATGAAACAGGGCGTGCTGGGCATAGATGACCAGGTCGAGGACCAGCAGGCTTGAGAGAGTTGCTACCGCCATCGGCAGAGGGACAACATTCAACAGGCCCCATCCTTTTTGAGTACATAGTGCGGCCATGCCAACGGGGAGGATGGGGAAAAGCAGACGAGGCAAAATACCATTCACGAGTTGAACAGAAAGATTTCCGAACCAGCGTAATGACTTTTTCACGATTAGCGCGCGTCGGGGGGCAACGCTTTCCACGATAGCGATGACGATGAAGATGCCCAAGAAGCACACGACGCGGATGGTTGTTTCATCCATTATTTCTGATCATACGGCAATGTACAGGTCCTTCCTTTCAGGTTGAACAGAAACTTGAGAATTTTTTTCGTCCGGTCACCGAACAGCTTGTCGGCAAAGACCCGGCCCGCAACTCGTTTGGATATTTCAGACAAGGTCGGATAAACGTGCACGGAACCGGCCATGGTGGAAAGCTTCACGCCGCCATTTACTGCAATGATCCATTCGTGGATCAGCTCCCCGGCGTGGGCGCCGATTATCTGACAGCCCAGCATTTTATCTTTGCCATCGAGAAGCATCTTGATCTTACCGAGAGACTCCCCTTCGGTAAGGGCACGGTCGTTATCCCCAAAGGATTCCTCAATAATTCGATACTCCAATCCTTCCTTCCGGGCGCGCTTTTCGTTGTAACCGATACTTGCCACTTCCGGGTCCGTATAGGTACACCAGCCGATTTTTGCGTAATCCGCTTTTCTGGGAAGATGGAGGACCGCATTCGTCAGGGCAATGCCGGCTTCATATCCTGCTACATGGGTAAAGGGCAACTGACCGTTCACGTCACCGCAGGCGTAGATATGGGAGATATTGGTTTTCATTCGGGCATCCGTCGGGATGCCGCGTGTTGTAAAGTTTACACCGGCCTTGACAAGTTCGAAATCGCCAATATTGGGTTGTCTGCCCGTGGACAAAAACAGGGCATCGCCTTCGATAATCTTAGTTTGACCTTCGTTGGCTACAGAGGCTACTGTCAATAGGATCGCGGTGCCTTTCGATTCCACCTTGAGAGCCTTGGTCCCCGTGCGGATTATGACACCCTCCGCTTCGAGGCGGGACTTCAGTATTTCTGCCATGTCGGCGTCTTCCGGTCCCAGAATCTGTTCCATAAATTCAACAATCATCACTTTGGATCCGAGGCGGGCAAAGGATTGGGCAATTTCCAGGCCGATCGGCCCGCCACCTAGAACAATCAGACGACCGGGCAGGGTCGTCTGTGAGAAAACAGTTTCATTGGTCCAACAAGAAACAGTCGCAAGACCGTCGATGGGGGGGACGGCCGGTCGTGAACCCGTGGCGATGATCCAGCTTTTTGCTGAAATCCGTTTACCATCAAGATCGACAACATGTTCGTCGGCAAAGGAGGGGCTTCCGAATTGCACCGCCGCCCCCAGTCCGCAGAACCGTTCGGGAGAATCATGGTGCTGAATAGTGTCGATAACGGCCTGCACCCGTGCCATGACGGCGCCCAGGTCCACCGGGGGTAGTGACAATATCGGCAGGCCGAATTCCGCCGAACGCCTTGCCAGTGCCCATATGCCTGCCGTACGGATCAGGGTCTTTGAAGGTACGCATCCGAAATGAAGACAGTCACCGCCCAGTCGAGCCGTTTTCTCAATCAGGAGGGTTTTTGCACCGAACTGGGCGGCCCCGGCCGCTGCCGTGAGACCAGCGGCGCCGCCACCGATGATTCCGAGATCGTAATCGTAATTTGGCATGTATGCCCCTTTAGAATTAACCACATGAAAAGCGAGTGCAGGTCAACGGACGATATTTTCTCGCTGGATCATATGTTTACTTCAATAGGTTATTCTATATGTGATTTAGCTGTTCTGAGAGCGAGATCTTTGTCCTTTGTAAACAACCTCCACTCCATACCTGACGAGTGAGTGCCGGTTCCCTTGTCGCGACCCCGGCAATAATACCAATGTCCAAAGCGCTCTATGGTAGAAAACGGATGATCGGCTGTGGATAGAATTCCATCAAAATTAATCTCCTCGAAAAAAATGGTCTCATCGGGAACTTCGTCATAAGACAGTTCATCAGGCAATACAATTTGAGATACATCGAGGTATTCTGCCTCCTTTTTGTCCAACCATTCTGAAATTTTCATAAGAAATCCTTTCTTGGTATCCTGTTTTACATTGTTATGGCGCTGTCAACATTGACACTACTCATATCATAATTGTGGGGAAAAGGAACATCATTGATTCCCGCGGGCTGCCGAGGCATGACGTCCGGAGTAAAAGGAAAGGAAAAAGGCCAGGAGGCTGAAAAAAGCGCCGACGATGAAAGCGAATTGAAAGGCCCCGGCCACGGCGGCCAGAGAAGCGCGAATGACTTCCGGAGTGAGGCTCATGGTCGAAAGACCGACAGGCAGGGCCTGGGAAAAAGCCCCTTCGAAAAGACATACCCCAAGTACCATCCCCACGTTCATTGTATTCGTATATATTGCCGAGGCCGTTCCCTGGCTTCCCTCCGGGGCCAGCGACATGACCAGATGGTTGTTGGCCGGGAAGAACAGGGCGTAGGAAACAGCTAAAAGGACGAGATAAAGGACCGCTGGAAACAGTCCCGGCAATGGGAGGGTCAGAGCAAAGACGAGGCAGGAAACAAAGGCCAGGAACATGGCGATGGTGCAGAGACGACGGGGATTGATGCGGTCGGAAAGCTTCCCGGCGAAAGGACCAATGGGCATATACACCACCGAATAGATCATCACCATCGCCCCGACATGTTCGGGTCCTAAGCCCTTGATGAGTTCCAGATAGAAGGGGATGAGAAAGTTGCCTCCCGACAGGAGCATCAGGGCGACCAGCGTAGTGAGAACGGCGAACGAGAAATCCCGGTTACGGAAGAGACTCAGATTAAGGATGGGGTCGTGGGCGCCTCGTTCCCGGAGATAGAAGGCGAGCAGGGATGTCCCCGCAACAGCAAAGGCGGCCAGAATGAGTCCCGACTGCCAGCCTTCGTCGTCGCCGCGGCTCAGGGCAAAGACGAGTGCGGTAAGGCCAACAAAGCTCAGAATGGAGCCGGAAACGTCAAAAGGTCGGCCCTCGGCAAGGGGCGGCCGGTTTTGATCCGCAGGCAGGTTTCTCTTCACGATCAGAATAGCCAGAATCCCCACCGGTACATTGATCAGAAAGATCCAGTGCCAGCTAAGAAAGCCGGTAATGAGACCACCGAGAGGCGCCCCGACCATGATGCCCAGGGAGTTGGATAAAGAACATATCCCAAAGGCCCAGCCAGCAATGTTTTTCGGAAGGTAATGGGGTATGCTTGCCATAGCGCTCGTAATCATCATGGCGCCGCCGACACCCTGGACGCAGCGGGCGGCGTCTAACAGGTAGATTGTCGTTGATAGCCCGCAAAGCAGCGAGCCCAGGGTAAATAATCCATACCCCCAGACAAATATTTTCTTTAAGCCGACCCTGTCGACCAGTTTCCCGAAGATCAGGGTACTGCCCGTCATGACCAGGAGGTAGGAGAGAATTACCCAGGACACCTCGCTCGTTCCGACCTGGAAATAACGGGCGAGGGTAGGCAGGGAAATGACGACGATATAACTATCCAGACGGACCATGAAGACGGCGAAGGCGACGCTGAAGACGATCCAGCGAAGCCGTCTTTTTTCTTCGGGGTCGATTACGGCGGTAGAGGTATCCATGGTCATGGGTTGGCGATCACCTTCACAAGGACCTTCCGCATGCGGGGGCCATCAAACTCGCAGAAAAAGATGGATTGCCAGGTTCCCAGGACTGGTTGATCATCTTCAATCAAGACGGTTTCCGACGCTCCCACCAGGGAGGCCTTGACATGGGCTGCCGAGTTGCCTTCTCCATGTCGGTAGGGACCGTGCAGGGGAATCAGCCTGTCCAGGATGCTGATGATGTCTCTGGGGACATCGGGATCGGCGTTTTCATTGATCGTCACCGCCGCAGTGGTATGGGGAACAAAAACATAGCAAAGACCGCTTCCGGCACCGGCCTCCCGGATGATATCCCGTATTTGTCTGGTAATATCTATCATTTCAAACCGTTCGGAGGTTTTAACGGAAAAAGAGTTCATGTCATCTCCTCTCGTCTCAGTAATTATAGGCGAAGGCCAGACCCATCCGGTTAAGATCCGCCGTAAGCCACTTCCAACGATCCCGGCGGAGCGGCGAGGTCAGGATATCGACCGTGCTATCGGACTACGCTTATGACAATAATGGGGCTATATGTCAACCAATGTCATTGACTTAAGCAGTATCCCCCCTTTTTGGCAAAAAAGGGTTGGGGGATAGTTTCAGAATGCCATGAACTCCTCTTTATCCCCCTTTGCCAAAGGGGGAGTTGAAAGAGAATGCCTCTAAAGTCAATGACCCCGTTCTGACCCCGGAAAAAAGCTTTGCGTCCTGCCTTGATTTAGGCTACAAAAAAGATGTGAAGGAACTGCTGGACAATTATTTTAACTATATGACGGTGGAAAAGGGGGCTTCCCCCCATACCCTGGAGGCATATAGCCGTGATCTCATCCGTTTTGCCGATTTCATGGCGGGGCGGGAAAAAGAGGAAGCAGAAACGGTCACGCCTGAGGATGTGATGGCTTTCATATCCGATCTCAGGGGCGGCGGGCTGGCAGCGAATTCCGTGAACCGATCCCTTGCGGCCATCCGCGGTTTTTATAAGTTTCTCCTGAAACATGGATACAAGGTTGTTAGCCCCGTTGACCGTCTGGTACAGGGGAAGACATGGATGCGTCTTCCCGATGTTCTCAGTCCCCAGGATATGAACCGGTTACTGGAACAGCCTGGTCTCTCGAATCCATCCGCCGTCCGGGATGCGGCGATCCTCGAATTGATGTACGCAGCGGGACTGCGGGTTTCGGAGCTGGTTGATTTGACCATGAACAGCATCAACTGGCAGGCAGGTTATGTGGTCGTGATGGGGAAAGGAAGGAAGGAAAGGGTGGTGCCGGTGGGGAGGTCTGCTTATGACCTGCTGAAGCTCTATGTGGACGAAGCAAGAAACGGCCTTGTCAAGGGAAAGTCCACCAATACCCTGTTTCTAAATAGGTCGGGAAGGCTTTTCACCAGGCAGGGACTCTGGAAACTGGTCAAGAAATATTCCCGCCTGGCTGGTCTGGAGGACAAGGTGCATCCCCATACCTTTCGTCATACCTTTGCCACCCATCTCCTGGAGGGGGGGGCTGATTTGAGAGCGGTACAGGTCATGCTGGGTCACGCCGATATCTCGACGACCCAGATTTACACCCATGTGACCAGAGAAAGACTGAAGGCCGTTCATAAACAATATCATCCGAGAAGTTGAGATAGATGGAAACTGACTTTATTCGCAAAAAGAAACCTGCCGATTATAGTAGACATAAGCGCTGGGCCCTTGCCCTGACCGCCCTGGCCGGACTCCTGGTGATTCTGACAGGCTTGATGTGGGGACTGGCGACCGTTTTCCCCCAGCGTTTCAGCTCCCTCTCTTCCGGCTTTACGAGGGCGAAAAACTTTGTTGCCTTTACGATTCTCGGTACGCAGCCGCAATTTTATTATCTGGATATTGAAAAAAACGGAAAAGTATATCGCCTTACTCCCCGGGATTATTTCGAGGTTACCTACAAAGATGAATTCATCATTACCGGTGTGACATCAGATGACCTGAGGGGAAAGGGAGTTACCGTGGATGTTGACGGAACAGGAAGGCGCAATGATTTCCGGGTTCTCATGAAGGGGGTCGAATTTGTCGACAGGGTCATGAAACAGGGCCGCAGGGCAGACACCGAACCTGCGGCTGGGGATTATCGCATTCATGTCCGTTATCTGGAGAGGGAAATCGGGGCAATTCCTCTGAAGGTAACCATTATGCCTCAAGACTGGCTGCGGTATGCCCAGGGATCGAGCAGTGAAAGGCAGCAAATTGATTATCTGAAACGGGCCATAGCTACAAATCCTGGTGACACGGGGATCAGAAAGGTTTTGGCCGGTATTTATTATCGTCTGGGCATGATCCGTGAGGCCGTCGAAGAATATCAGACAATACTGAAGTTGAATCCTGAAGACGCGGGAGCCTTGAAGGAATTAGCCCGCTGTTATCAAAGCCAGAAGAATTATGAACAGGCGATCGGTGTTTATCGGCGGTTGCTCATAATACAGCCCAATGATCAAGCTGTGTATGCAAGCCTGGGGATGACCTACGCAGCCATGGGCGCCTGGTCTAAAGCCGTGGCTGCTTATCAGCAGGCGCTACAGATAAATCCGGAGGACGGCAACGTTCATTTCAAACTGGGTCAGGTTTACGAGGCGACGAATAAAAGGCAGGAAGCCATCGCGGAGTACCAGATTGCCCTGAATAAAAATCCCGCCGCTGATGAAATCGTCCTTGCCTTGGCCAATGCCAATCTTAAGGCAGGCAAGCAGGACGAGGCGATTAAATGGTACAAGGAAGTGCTGAAAAGACAGCCCCGTAATGCCATGGCTTATGCCAATATGGGCTTGGCTTATGGCAATAAAGGCGTTCCTGCCCAGGAAATGGAACAGTACCGAAAGGCGCTGAACTTGCATCCGAAAGATCCGGTCATTCAGTTCAACCTCGCGACGGCGCTGGAGAAATCGGGAAAGACCCAGCAAGCGGCCACGCACTATCGTAAGGTTCTGGAGATCAATCCTGATGACGCCGATGCAGCCATGAGGCTTGCCGATATGGAGATGAAAAACAAAAATTACGATCAGGCAATCAAGTTCTACGAAAAAGCCCTGCCAAAGAGCAAGAATAAGGCTTCCGTCTATGCAAATCTTGGTTTTGCCTACGGGGAGATAAAGGTTTACAAAACATCCGCTGAAAAATATGAAAAAGCCCTGAAGGCTGGTTCTCGAGACCCGCAGGTTTACTATAACCTTGCCTTGACCTACACCAAGTTGGGAAAAAGGAAAGAAGCCACCGCAAATTTTGAAAAGTATGCTGCGACTCATCCATCCGAGAATGTATTGAATTCGCTGGCTGAATCCTATATGCGCGAAAAAAGATACGATGACGCGATCAGAGTTTCAAAAAAACTCTTGTCCTCCACCAAGAAGAAAGCGGCGCCATATGCCACTATGGGCCGGGCCTACGGCGCCAAAGGTAATGTGGACAAGGCGATTGAAATGTACAGATTGTCTTTGCGCTATGACGCCGAGGACGACACCGTTTATTCAGGCCTTGGGGAGGCCTATGAAAAAAAGGGGATGCCCCAGGAGGCTCTTAAAGCCTATCAAAAGGCATATGAACTTAATCCCGAGTCGACCCGGGCGGCCAGAAGAATCCCCGCCCTGAAGATCAAGATCATGCAGGATGAGCATCAGGCGGATTCGTGATTGCGTAAAAATGAAAATGGAAGTGAGCAGATGAAAAACATCCAGGTAGGAAAGGCGGTAATCGGTGGGAACAACCCCTTCACGCTCATTGCCGGTCCCTGTGTGATCGAGGAAGAGAATAGGACACGGGATATTGCCGGATTCCTTAAAGAACTGACCGACCGGCTGAATATTCCCTTCATCTTCAAGGCCTCTTATGATAAGGCTAACCGGACCTCCCTGATGGGTTACCGTGGTCCGGGAGCGCTCCGGGGACTGGAGATCCTGAAAAGGATCAAAAGTGATTTTCAGATCTCTATCCTGTCCGACGTCCATCGTTTCGAGGAGATTGAGCCCGCGGCGGAGGTCCTCGATGTGATGCAGGTTCCTGCTTTCTTATGCCGGCAGACGGACTTCATCATGGAAATGGCCAAAAAGGCCAAGGTTATCAATATCAAGAAGGGACAGTTTCTTGCGCCCTGGGATGTGAAAAACATCATTGAAAAAATCGAGGCGGCAGGTATGGAAGGCCTCATGATCACGGAGCGGGGCGCCTCATTCGGATACAACAACCTGGTAGCGGACATGAGAGCGATACCGATCATGAGGACCTTTGGATACCCGGTTATTTTTGACGCTACCCACAGCGTGCAGTTGCCGGGAGGCATGGGAACGGCCTCCGGTGGGCAGCGGGAGATGATTCCCTTCCTGGCGAGGGCCGCTGTGGCCACGGGAGTGGACGGCCTTTTTTTTGAGGTTCATCCCCATCCCGAGGCCGCCCTTTGCGATGGCCCCAATTCCTTACGAATGACCGATCTTGAGAAAATACTGAAGGTGCTGACGAAAATTGATCACTTAGTGAAGACAACCGGAGAATTATGACCAATCAAATGCCCCCAAACCTGATCGATAAAATCCAGCCGATTCGTCTGCTTATCCTGGATGTGGACGGCGTCTTGACCGATGGTCGAATTGTGATGAATGACCTGGGCCAGGAAAGCAAATTTTTCGATGTGAAAGATGGACATGGTTTGAAGGTCCTGTTACGATGCGGTATCGACGTGGTGTGGATCACGGGTCGGAAATCAACGGTGGTTGAACACCGCGCCAGAGATCTGGGGATTCAGGAAGTCCACCAGTTAATATGGGATAAGGTGCAGGTGTATGAAGAAGTCCTGGAAAGAAGGAAACTTACGGCCCGGGAAGTGGCGTATATGGGCGACGATATTGTGGATATTCCCCTCTTGAAGAGGGTCGGTTTTGCGGTGGCAGTCAATGATGCCGTCGATGAGGCGAAACAGGTTGCCGACTACGTGACCCGGAGAGATGGCGGCCGGGGGGCCGTCAGGGAGGTCTGCGATCTCCTCCTCAAGGGGCAGGGCAAGTGGGATCGCCTGATGGAGAGGTATTTCTCCTGAAATGAAAAAGCCCGTCCTTGTAGCCGTGGCGCTGATCCTTGTTGCGGTTTTCGCCACGTTGATCTTCCTCTGGGAACAGGGAAAAGAAGCTGGTAAAAAGATTCTCAAGGTGTTGCCTGATCATGTGGATATGCAGGTAAACGACGTTCTTTATACAGACGTATCCGCAGATGGTTCGAAGTGGGAAATAAGAGCAAAAACAGTTACCTTTGTCCGGAAGGAGAATCTCGCCCTCTTCGATCAGGTGGTTGCAAAAGTGATCCAGTCCGATGGACGGACATTTATTATGACCGGAAAAAACGGACGTTTCTGGACGGCAACAAAAGACCTGGATGTCACAGGAGATGTTGTGATCATCTCTGACAAGGGGGATCGGATAACGATGGACGTTCTTCGTTATTCCGAGCGGGACAAAATACTGTCCACAGATTCGGATGTGACGCTGGATAATGACACAACGCGACTTAAGGGAAAGGGCATGCGGATTGATATCAACAAACGCCATGTCCTGATCATGTCCCACGTGAACGCAATAATCAAAGCCAAGAAATAGGAAGAACCATGATGAAAATCTATCGCACAACATTAGGGATCATTTTACTGGCTGTCTGCATGGCCTTGCTAATCGAATTTCCGACGGTGGCGAAGGAGCCCGAGCCCGCTCCCGTACAACCTGTTCTCACACAGCCCGCGCCCATCCATCCAGTTCCCGTGCAGTCAGGTCCCAAAGAGTCTGCATCCAAGCAACCCGCATCCAAGCAGTCTGCTCCAAAACAGGCCGCATCCAAACAGCCCGTCCATATTACCTCTGACACCCTGGAGGCTTTCAACGATGAGCGTTTGATCGTATTTTCGGGAAATGCCGTCGCCGTGCAGGGTGATAAGGTAATCAGGTCGGACAAGCTGCTCGTTTATTATAAGAAAGGCGCCGAGGAGGGCAAGGAATCGAAAACGGCGGGCATCGGGCAGGGGGGTGATCTTGATCGGATCGAGGCAAAAGGACCGGTGCGGATCACCCAGCTCAAAAAGATTGTAACCGGTGATGAGGCTGTTTATTATCAGGATGATCAGAAGATCATCGTGTCCGGCAACGCCGTGATGCGTGAGGGACCCAATATCGTCAAAGGCGACCGGATTACGGTTTTGCTTGATGAAAACAGGGGGATTGTGGAAGCTCCAGTAAAGAAACGTGTGACCGCCACGATTTATCCCGCTGAAGACGGTAAACAAAAGAAATAGGGTCACACGATGGATATGGGTCAACTCACAGCAAAAGGACTTGTAAAGATTTATGGCGGCCGGAAAGTTGTCAACAACATAGATCTCAACATCTTCCCCGGGGAAGTGGTCGGGCTCCTCGGGCCAAACGGTGCCGGTAAGACGACGACCTTTTATATGATTGTCGGATTGATCCGTCCCGACGGTGGCAGCATCTTCCTCAATGGGGAAGACATCAGTAAGTACCCCATGTATCTGCGGGCGAAAAAGGGGCTTAATTACCTGCCCCAGGAACCATCTATTTTCCGCAAGCTGACTGTTGCCGAAAATATCCTGGCGATTTTGGAGACTCTGAAGCTGGATTCGAGGCAGAGAAAAGAGCGATTGGAGTCACTCCTTGGCGAACTTGATTTGACCAGTCTTGCCGATAACCCGGCCTATTCCCTGTCCGGAGGGGAGCGGCGGCGTGTGGAAATTACCAGAGCCCTTGTCACCTCGCCCAAATATATTCTTTTGGACGAACCTTTTGCCGGCATCGACCCACTTGCAGTTGCAGATATTCAGAAGATCATATATAAGCTAAAAGAAAAGGGCATCGGAGTGGTTATTTCCGATCATAATGTTCGGGAAACCCTCTCTGTGTGCGATCGAGCGTATATCGTGAACGAAGGGAGCATCCTGGTGGAAGGAGATCCCGATACGATTTCTTCCTGTGAGCTGGCTAAAAAAATTTATTTCGGTGAAGACTTTTGTCTTTGAGGATTCATATCCATGGCATTTGAACTTAAGCAGAGCCTGAAACTTTCACAGCAACTGATCATGACGCCGCAGCTTCAGCAGGCTATCAAACTCCTGCAGCTATCGAGGCTGGAGATGGTAGACATGATCAACCAGGAAATGGAGGAAAATCCCCTCCTCGAGGAAATCTCCGGTAGCGAAGAGATTGTCGAAGAAAGTCTCTCAGAAAGCGACACCTTGAGAACCCTGGAGACCGAGGAGATCAAGTCCGTTGATCATGCCGTTGAGGTTACGGGAGAAGGGGATGGCAGGGAGGATTTTGACTGGAATAGCTACCTGGAAGACTATGGTCCCATGGGCGTTACTTATCAACGTGCGGATGAGGAAGGTGCTTCCTGGGATAATCTTCTTACCAGGACGCCATCTCTGACCGACCATCTCATGTGGCAATTGAAGTTCTTGCCTTTGAGCGATGCCGAGATGCTGGTAGGAGAACAGATTATCTGTAACCTCGATCAAAATGGTTACCTTCAGACTACTGTAGAAGAAATTGCCGTGCAGGAGCAAGTTGAAGCTAATGTTGTGGAATCGGTTCTCGAGAAGGTGCAATCTTTCGATCCTCCCGGGATTGCCGCCCGGGACCTTACGGAATGCCTATTGATTCAGGCGCGTCTTCTGGGAGATGCGAACCCGCTGGTGGAAAAAATCATCCGGGATCATCTCAAGGATCTGGAAACAAAAAATTACACCCAGATCACCAGAAAACTAAAGGTTACCATTGATGATGTCTTACAGGCGGTCATGGTGATCAGCAACATGGATCCGAAACCAGGAAGTATTTATCAAGAAGAGAAGGTGCAAACGATCATTCCTGACGTTTTTGTTTATAAAACGGGAGATGAATACAAGGTTATCCTGAACGACGACGGTATGCCAAGGTTGAGGATCAGTAATTTCTACAAGGAAATCATGGCGGGTGTTGACGGCAGCAAAGAGGCCGATACGGGGAAGAAGTACATCAAGGAAAGGGTCCAGTCGGCAACTTGGCTCATCAAGAGCATCCAGCAGCGTCAGAAGACGATCTACAGGGTCACGGAAAGCATCGTAAATTATCAGCGTAATTTTTTCGATAAAGGGATCAATTATTTAAGACCCCTGGTGTTGAGAGACATCGCTATGGATGTAGAAATGCATGAATCGACGATCAGCAGGGTTGTAACTAACAAATACATGCAATCCCCTGCTGGACTCTTTGAGTTGAAATATTTTTTTAGCAGCGGAATTTCAAAAAACGA